>JADHTG010000078.1 GCA_016776505.1 Bacteroidota bacterium | reverse complement strand
TGCTCCATGAACAAAACATCGATTTGCATATCAGTGAAGAAGCCTTATCTCAATTAGCCGAAATGGGTTTTGATGCTGAGTTTGGTGCCCGTCCTTTGAAAAGGGTGATCCAGCGATTCGTTCTCAACCACCTTTCAAAAGAGATTCTTGCTGGAAATCTGAAAAAAGATGCCAAAATCAAATTGGTCAGGGGAAGTGATGGAAATTTGGAGTTTTTAAACTAAACCTCACAGCTTTGCAAAAATAGTTTTAGTCCGAATACTCTGTCAAACGCATTACAAATGCGCTTAAACAGCTTACGCCCAAAAGGACCGTCATTACGGAATGCTGACCGAAGGGAAGGATATCCGGAATCTTGCAATTAGGGAGTAGAGATTCCCACATACCCAAGTCATATGGCGAAAAGAAAGTTGAAAATTGCTAATCAAACGAGCCGGCAAGCTTGTTTTCATTATTCCTCCAGCTTCACCAACTCGATCATTTCCTTTTTGAAAACGGAATATTCGCCTGTTTCAGGATCGCGCCTGCTGTTTACATAACACTTCCATTCTCCTTCGTTTAGCTTAGGGAAATCCGTGCGGAAATAATATCCAGGCCAGCGTGTTTCTTCCCTGAAGAGCATAGAATGAATATGAGATTCTGCCTGGTAAAGCCTGTGAATGTTTTCCCATACACGCATCAACTCATGCAGGCTTTCGGCGGCCAGTTTGTGTGAGTCTTCCTGCATATACTTCAAAAACTCCAGTCCTTTTTCCATCAGTTTTTTGGATGTCATAAAGGATGAACCGGCACCCCCTGCATACTCATCCATGATTTTCTGCAGCCTGAACATGAACATTTTAGGCTTGATGAAATGAGGATTGATATCACGATCTGTAGAATGCGACTTATGTTGTTCGAAAAGTGCCATGGGCAGCAGCATTTCATCTGTCATCTCCTCAATTTTAGAAGTATCAACTGATGGTAACTGCTTGTTATCCAGTATGAAATCAATGGCAGATTTTCCTGCTATCCTGCCCTCCGTGAAAGAACCAGATGAAAATTTATGACTAGAAGCTCCGGATGCATCCCCGCATGCAAAAAGACCTGAAACTGTCGTCATGTTTGCATAACCCCAGTGATATTCTTCCGGGGAAATATCTTTTGGTCCACTCACCCATGCGCCGGATGCACCTGAATGTGAACTGATAAAATACGGTTCTGTCGCACCAATTTCAGAAGGTTTTTCTTCCGGTGCAACATCCGTTGAAGCCCAGAGTAATGCCTGGCTGATGGTCATGTCCAAAAAATCTTCCCAGGCTTCATTTTCCAGATGTTTGAGTTTCCTTTTTGCAGCCATCTCATCCCCTTCTTCTTCTGCAATTTTCTTAATTGCTTCAGCTGTTTGCATATAAAAAGGGCCTTTTCCTTTTCTTTCATCAATCAGCATTAAATGGTTCCTGAGATTGGTGGGTAATGGTTGAGACTTACCATAAACGCCCCAATTCTCCAGTTCCGCTCTATTCATTTCCATATAATCCTCGCCCTCTGCATTGGTCGATTTTGCTTTAAACAACAAATACCAGGCTCCTACAGGTCCATATCCATCTTTAAATCTGATGGGAACAAAACGCACTTCCTGGCAGGTCATTTCGGCTCCGGCTTTGGTGGTAAAATAAGTGCTGGCTCCTGAGTTGAAAGGAGGATACCAGGATCGCCCTAATCCTTCTCCAACATTGCGGGGTTTAAATACATGTACGGCACCTCCCATAGCAGAGATGACTGCTTTTGCCCTAAAAATGTAAATTTTATTTTCACGTACACTAAACCCGATTGCACCCGCTACTCTATTGCCATCCATAATGGGATTGGTAATAAATACCCTTTCAAAATATTCCCCATTTTCACCCAGCTCTTCCAGGGCTTTTTTGGCTGCTTCTGCAACAATGGTTTTATAGGATTCTCCATGGATCATGACCTGCCAGCGTCCTTCACGGACATAATTTCCATCATCATCTTTCCAGATAGGCAAACCCCATTTTTCGAACAAGTGAACTGAACCATCCACATGACGGGCGATATTAGCCACCAGATCGTCGCGCGTAATACCCATCAGGTCATTCTTCACATATTTTACATAATCTTCAATGCTATTCTGATCGTCTTTTAGTCCCAAATACATATTAATCGCTGACAAACCCATGGCCACTGCACCACTTCTGTCCATGGCTGCTTTATCGACCACTGTTACTTTCAGCTTATTTTCCTTTGCCCAGTGAGCAGCTTCAAAAGCGGCTCCGCATGCAGACATTCCCCCTCCTAAAATCAGCAGGTCGGTGGTAATTTCGACCGTCTCAAATTGTTCTCTTATACTCATTCGGTTAGATTTCTAAAAAATTAAAGCTTATAATGATTTTAATTCTGAAGTGTCCAGGGATTCTGGTTCTGTCCTGAGTAGTGGACTTTTAATATCTCTTGTTCCGGTGAGCATTTCTGCATCCGGACTCGAGCTGCCTTCAGGAATAGTACGAATCGGGAATTTAAAACGTTTGATTTTACCATTCCTGAATTTAACAGACCACATGATGGTATCAGAACTTCTAAGAGGCTGGACAACACCTCCCATGGGCATGAAATCGGCATATCCTCGAACTTCCACGGCCTGCGTAGGACAAATTTTCACACAATTATAGCACTCCCAACACATCTCAGGAGCCTGGTTGAAGGCCTTATTCGTTTCCTTATCCAGCAACATCAGATCGTTCGGACAAATGTACTGACAGGCAGTTTTGTCCTCTGCCTTACAACCATCGCATTTATCAGCAATTACAAAACTTGGCATAGGTGTATTTGAGTTCAACTTAGTCTGCAAACTTAGTTTAATTTTTATATTTGGACTTGATGATATGAAAAATCAGAATTGTTCTAAAATAGAAAAGCAACTATAAAATCTCTCTCAAACGTTTATAACCATTTGCACTGGTTTTGAGTTTGGTTCCGGATTTTAAGATAACGAGATGGGTGTCTTTTGCATATTGTTCAACAGATTCTATTTGAGAAACTGAAACGATAAAACTCCTGTGGATGCGAATAAAATCCTGCTTAGGTAAATGTTGCTCATAAAATTTCATCGATTTATCTTTCAGGAAATTTCCCTTATCTGCATAAATCATTACATAATTATCCTGGGCTTCAAAATAATGGATACTGTCCACGGGAATGATAATAATTTTGGCCCCATGCCTGACTACGATCCTGTTAATGGGCTCTTGACTGTTATCTATTTTTTCCCTGAGGCCTTCAAGAATTGGTTGCTGGCCTTGCATTGTGATTAAGTTTCTTGCTTTTTCAAGTGATTGCAGGAAGCGTTCCTTTGAAAATGGCTTTAATAGATAATCTACAGCACTCATATCAAATGCCTTGATCGCATATTGATCGAAAGCCGTAGTAAAAATAATGGCTGGCGGATTTTCCAGTATTTCCAGCAATTCAAATCCATTTATTTTTGGCATTTGTACGTCCAGAAAAATGAGATCAGGTTTTACTGCTTGAATCTGATTCAGTGCCTCGAACCCATTTTCACTTTCCCCGACTAATTCAATATCCTGAATATCTGACAAATAGGTTTTTATCAGATCCCTTGCTAATGGCTCATCATCAACTATCAGTGCTTTGATCTTCTTCATAATGAGGAATTTTAAGTTCTACGATGAATAAATCTTCTGTTTTTTCAACCGATATCAGATCTGAGCGCCCGTATATTGTATGCAGCCTCTTTCTGATGTTTTGCAGACCTGTACCTGTTCCTTTTTGATGAATATAATCCGGATCGAAGTAATTTTTGATCCTTAAATTCAGTTGCTCCTCCTGGCAACTGGAGGAGATTTCAATTTTACTTTCCTGGGTTGATTCGTACACACCATATTTGATGGAATTCTCCACCAAAGGCTGGAGGATCAAAGCCGGGACTTTATATCCAAAGCATTTTTCATCTACAGCGTACTCAATTACCAACTTGTTGCCAAATCTTACTTTTTCAATATCGAGGTAAAGCCTGACATGGTATAATTCATCCTTCAGTTCGATGAGTTGTTCATCGAATTGGGTGAGAGAGTAACGCATAAACTCTGAAAGTTTGATCACCATTTCCTGAGCCTTGGATGCATCCGACATGGTTAAAGCACTAATTGAATTCAGACTATTGAATAAAAAGTGGGGGCGTATTTGAGATCGTAATGATTTCAATTCCGCTTCCTTTAACATTTCATTTAGTCTTGATTCATGTTTGATTCTTTCCTCTAATTCTCTTAAATTAATGATTAAATAGAAGATTGCCATCATAATCACATAATACAAAACACCACTTATGATCCTGATGGTTCTGGTCGTATCCAGGAATTCATCATACCCGATATCAACCCGAATAACTTGTCTTAAGATAAAATATCCGGCACTTAACCAGACCAATACGGTAATCGTTGCAGCTGTAAAGTGCTGGATAATGATTTCAACCACTGCCACCTTCTTCAGATTTGAATAGGAGGCCAGATACCATAATCCAATCCCAAATAAAGCAAATAGTGAATTGAACACCAGGCTGTCTGCAGCAGCAAAGAAAAAGGGCCATTTATATCCCAGCCGTATTATCAGCATGTGGATAGCGGAAACTACTATCCACAGCAAAATATACTGAACTATCGATTTATTTTTACCAACGGAAGCAAACATCGATATGATTAGTTTCTCAGTTCGCCTCCTCCGAATAAAACAACACCTTTTATATTGAGTGTTTTATTGGGGTTTACCTGGGAAGTTCTTCGTTTATCGGAAAATCCACCAAACAAATTAAAGACATCAGATTTTACATTCCAGTCGGGAGGGATAATGATAGTAGTACCTCCAAAAATCATCACCACTTCGATCACTTTGGTTCCATCCTCCATTTGTGTATCCCTCAAATCTATTTTTGAACCCCCGAAAACACCAATTAAACGACCGCCTTTAAAAGTTTTAGATGAAAAGGTTTTTTCAGTACCGCCAAATACACTGACTTCCTCTATAAAATTTTCATCAGAATTACTCATACTAAACCGCTTTTTTCTAAAATAACCCAATGACATAAACAGAATGAAGAGTCCTGCAAAGATCAGGATAAGCGGAAAAAACAGGTTGCCAATTTCATAATTTGGGAACCAGAATTCAGCACCCAGGAAAAAGCCTCCTGTCAGCATAAGTAAAACGCCAAATAAAAATGACCTGCCGAATAAGTTTATGAAGCCAATGGCCACAAGAAGCATTTGCCAGGTGAAAATAACATCTGCTGCTGAATCGGGAAGAATTCCCATGTTTTTAAGTAACAGCAAAATACCAATTCCTAAAATAATAAATGCTACAGCACTGGATTTGAACTTGTTCTTGTTTCTGTTGCTTCCACAAATTCTTTCCTTATCAAAAGGTCTTTCAAATTTTTTGTATTCCATGATTGTATATTAAAGTATGAACAAATCTAATTATCAGCAACAAAAGTATGTGGGTTCATGGCTGCAAAAAAGACTTATTGGGTGAACGCAGGTTTTTTTAGTGTGAATACAGAAAATAACAATCCGAAGACAGAAGTACCATTAATATAATGACATATCAAACCTTCGCCTGTATTTGCCTGCCATATCATGATCAGGGCCTAATAATAAAAACAAGGCTACACAGGCTTTTCTGGCAATTTCATCCATGAATTGCTTATTGATCATGATGATGTTGATCAGATTTTCAAAAGCAGTATCATAATCCCTGTTTTTTGTGGCCTCAATGGCAGTGATCAATTTGTCCCTGAAAGGGCCTTCTTCAATTTTTTCCTCCTCTGTTGAAATGAAATCAGCATAATTACATATGGCTTCCGCATCTTTAAAATAAGGACTGTATTCCTGTATCCTATTCACCATATCTTTAGCCACAAAAGGCTCCTCGAAAACAATGTTCCTTGCAAGAAGCACTTTGGCTTCATCCAGTTTTTCATCTTCATAAATCAGTTTGGCCAATCGCTGGCGTATGGATTTGTTAAATCCATGTGTCAGTTCCTGCTTAATTTCATCCAGTTCCTGCTGACTGGCTGATGGTATGTTTTCAGATAACCATTTCTCAATATTACGTTTTGGAAGTGCGCCTGAAAATTCGGCTTTGACCTCTCCATTCAGGAAAAGTTTTACAGCAGGGATGCTCGTAATTTTATACTCTTTGGCAATCTCTGTAAATTCCTCCGTGTTTAATTTTTTGAACGCGAATTTATCCTTATTCTTTTTGGCAATTTCTTCCAGCATAGGTCCAAGTATTTTACAGGGCTGGCACCAGCTAGCCCAAAAATCCACCAAAACAGGTCGTTTTTTACTCTCTTCAATTACCTCTATCTGAAAATCCTTAATATCGTATTTGTTTTCCATGTCTATTAATTCTTAATTGGATTAAAGCCAAAAGTATGCAACAGTTGATATTCGGCACCATTTGGCAGTAGTTTGGATTCAAATAAATGACAATCTTTCACCTTTAGTTCTGATATAATCTTTTCATCAAATTTCAATCGTGGAAATGCCCTGTATTCATTTTTTAAACGAGCAAGTGTTATATGAGGAATGTTGAATTTCCTGATCTGCACATTATACGCCAATGCTTGTGAATTATAATATTCTTTTAACTGCTTATCAATTGCAAAAATCAACTCATCAAATTCCTTAGATGACACAAACTTCGCCCATATCATTTTGGGATCCCGAATAGAAGGTTTATATATGAATCTATCTAAATACAAATGAAATGGATTGATTTTATTAAAAAAGTCAGACAGCATATTTGATAAACTTACCACTCTATCGCCTGGGAAATTACCAAGAAAGATTAATGTAATATGCCAATTTTCAGGCCTTATCCACCCAACATTGCTCAGTTCGTTCGTTCTAATAAACTGCATACACTTTTCTATGTAAGGTTGATTTATTGGTATAGCCAGAAACAATCTTTTCATTTAAAGGCAAATATCCCTGTATCATATTGTAATTGAAACGCAACTTATCGACAAGCAAACAATAAACAATTTGAAAGTCTTTTTGTATTTTAGCAGAAACTTTCCTTTTAGGAGATGAACAAAACAAAACACTATCTACATAAATCCTATTTTTTTTTTGCTTTTATGGCCATAAGCACATTTGCATCTGTGTCTGCAGAACATGCAATCGATAGTATTAAAGCTGAACTAACATCAGAGAAAAGTATAGAAAATGTCAAAAGATTAAATTTTATTTCAGAATATTATTGGGGTATTTCTATCGATTCTTCCTTACTCTATGCCGAAAAAGCACTCAAACTTGCAGAAGCGTTAGATTTTGAAGAAGGAATTGCATCAGCATATCTTCACTTTGGAGGTTCATATTTTTATCAAAGTAATTATTATTCCGCATTGAAGTCTTTTAAACTTTCATTGGCATTATGGCAAAAGGTAGGAGATAAAAAAAATGAGGCAGCTATTTTGAGTAATATCAGTATGATATATATGACAATCGGTTTGTATGAAAAGGCACTTGACTATAATCTAAAGTCTCAAAAAATATGTGAGGAAATTAATGATGCCGGAGGAATAGCAACAGCACATTATATTAATGCTTCTCTGTTTGACAATCTCAACAATGAGGAAAAAGCTTTGAGTGAAGCTTTCATTGCGCTTGATTTGTTCAGGAAACAAAACGACCTAAGGTATGTGCAAAGCCAATTGAATAATATTGGCTCAATATACGAGAAACAAAACAAAGATAGTCTTGCACTTAGTTACTACAAGAAATCTTTGGATATGGCAGATCGACTAAACAATAAATTATCGTATGCCTATGCCATGGGAAATATCGGATCTGCTTTCTATCAGTTAAACATAATTGATTCTGCTTTTTATTATATATTCAAATCTTTAGAAATGAGTAAAAGAGTTAAAAGCAAGGATGGCTTGGCTAAAATGCTTCACCAACTTGCATTTATTCATTTTAATCTCAACCATTTCGACTCAGCATACTATTATCTTAATAAAGGATATGATATTGCTTATGAAATATTAGATAGAGATTTGATGTTATCGTTCAATGAGCTTTTCTCCAAATATTATATAACCCTCAATGACTTTGAAAAAGCCTATTACTATCAAAAAGAATATTCTATAACTAAAGATAGTATTCATGCGGAAAAAACAAAAAACAAGATTACAGACTATCAGGTAGAAATTGAAACAGCTCAAATTAAAGCAGAAAAAGATATCCAGGAATTATTAGCTAAAAAAAGCCTGACTCAGAGAAACTTTTCCGTTCTAATATCCTTCCTGGTTTTAGTTCTGGCAGTACTATTTTATAGTCGATATACTATAAAGAAAAGAACAAACAAACTACTTAAAAGTAAAAATGAAGAACTTCAAACGGCAAATACAACAAAAGATAAGTTTTTTGCCATCATTTCACATGACCTGAAGAATCAACTAACTGCATTCCAAACTATTTCCTCTGTTCTGGCAGAAAACTTCCGTTCCCTTGCAGAAGAAAAAAAACATCACCTGATTTTACGGATAAATACAGCTGCGAACAGCCTGTATGCTGTTCTAGAAAACCTCCTTACCTGGTCATCTGCCCAGCTGAAAGGAGTGGAGTTTAACCCATCAGAGATTTCCGTGAAAATGCTTTGTGAAAAAACCATTGACGAGTTAAAACTGAACACAGATAAGAAAAATATGATGGTTAACTGTGAAATAGAAGAAGATTTAATGGTTTTTACAGATGAAAATATGCTTAAAACCGTAATCAGGAATCTGTGCAATAACGCAATAAAATTCGGTCCTGAGGATTCTTTAATAAGAATATGCGGGGAAGTTATAGGAGAATATGCACGATTTTCAGTCATTGACCAGGGCCCCGGTATAAGTAAAAGCGACCTTGAAAAATTGTTCAGGATTGATGTGAACCATAAAGAAATTGGGAGCAGCAAAGAAAAGGGTTCCGGACTTGGTCTTGTTATTACTAATGAGTTTATAACCCGGATGGGCGGTGAGATAAAGGTGGAAAGCAAACCAGGAGTGGGGAGTAAATTTAAATTCACCATACCATTAAAACCAGGCTAAACCAAATAATATGGATGATAGCATTAAGATTATTCTAGTTGATGACCATGATATTGTCAGGGATGGAATCAACGCATTGTTAATGACAGAAGAAAAAATTGAGGTTATTGACGAAGCTGCCAATTGTGAAGAACTTTATGAATTGTTAAAGAAAAAAAAACCGGATCTGCTGCTGCTTGATATTATGATGCCCGGTAAATCTGGAATTGAAATCGCTGAAGAACTGGGGCAAACACATCCTGAAATCAAGATTATTATTCTCTCTTCCAACCTGGATGAAGATTCTGTATTTAATTCCATGCGTGCAGGGATAAATGGCTATTTACCTAAAAATGTAAAAAAAGAAGAATTGGTGGAAGCAATCTTTCAGGTTAGTAGAGGCAAAGAATACTACAGCGATGCAATCTCAACCATGATTTTCCGCAACTATAAGAAATTTGCAGAAGCCGGCAGAAAACATACTGTTGAAAGACAAGTAGATTTATCAGACAGAGAAAAAGAAATCGTTCACTGCTTTGCAGAGGGGCTAAGTTATAAAGAAATTGGGGCAAAGTTGTTTATTAGTACACGTACGGTGGAAACCCATAAAAACAACATTATGGAAAAGCTGGAACTTAAAACCAAGGTGGATTTGGTGAAATATGCAATTAAGCAAGGTATTATAGAGCTTTAATTATTCCTCCGTAAAATTACCTACTCTGATTTCCTGATATTTCCTGATTGAATCGCATATTGGGTCATGATAATTTTGGCATCAGTTTACAAATTAAAAATTTATGTCATGAAAACGCTTTTTACCTTATTTATAAGTATTTCATTATCATTATCGGTATTTTCTCAATCTGCCGGATGGTCCGTTCTGACAAAAACCAATTCATCCATCCCGTTTGAAAATGTTTTTTACCTGGAATTTGATCACAGTGGTAAGCTGTGGGGAGGAACCAGTGTAACCAACATGACAGCACACCTGTTTAAATATGATGGTATAAACTTCACGAATTATTGTACGAATAAATGGGTATATGATATTCAGGTGGATGATGCCGGCAAAATCTGGACACTTACCTCCATGTCTGAATTGTCCTCATATGATGGGGCAAATTGGACGGATATCAAGAACAATGACCTGAGTTGGTATTCAAACCCGCTTTATATTGATGGACAGGGCAATAAATGGGCAAATCCCATGTTTTCCGGAACTCTTTTAAAGTATGATGGAAACAATTGGACTACCTACACAGGATCTGCTTGCGGATTTCCTGAAAATAAGATTAATTGTATATGCGGAAAAGACAATGATATTTATTTTGGCACCAATGATTCTGGTTTGATTCATTTTGATGGAACCAACTGGGCAACCTATAGCTCTTCTATCTCTTCCTTGCCAAGTAATAGAATTTATGCTTCATGTATGGACACGTATGATTCCCTTTGGCTATTTTGTGGCGATGGTTATCTTGTATCCATAAAAGATGGAGATTGGACTGTTTACTCTGACCCTCTTTTTGATTTAAGTACCTCTGCTATTGATTTTGATCAGGATGGAAATCTTTGGATTGCCCAATCTACACGTGTGTTGAAATTTGATAAAAGGGATATTACAGAGTATAATTCAACCAATTCACCCTTGCCGCAATTTTCAATTCTTACGCTGAAAGTTGATCTCAATAACAGAGTATGGATTGGAACAAGAACAGGCCTGTTCAACTATAAAGATCATATTGATACTACAATTACAATTAGTTCACAGCCACTAGGCCTTACTGTTAACGAAGGTGAATACATTGAATTCAGCCTGGAAGCAAAAGGAGAAAACTTAACGTATCAATGGCGAAAAGAAGGAATTGACATTAAGTATGCTACGACTACGAAGTATCAGATTGCTTCAGCCAAAACATCTGATGCAGGGAAATATAGCTGCATTGTAAAAAATGATTGGGGACAAGTGGTAAGTGAAGAAGCTGAATTGATTGTAAAAACCGGATCATATATTAACTCATCACTTGCAGAATCCCGGTTTAGCATATATCCTAATCCAAACCAGGGCAACTTTCATATTGCTGTGCCACCTGATTTATATGGAGATATTGAAATTCAAATTTATAATCTGAATGGTCAGCTTATCAATACGTTTCAATATTCAATTAATACTTTTCAGAGTAGTATTGATGTGAATTTCAGTAATCAACCAAAGGGACTGTATATATTGCATGTCTGTTCAGACGGAGAGCACTATAGAAGGATATTTTCCAGTGAGTAACTCGTATTCAGGCCTGTCCCTCAAAGATTTATTCATATGGGGAATTATAATTGAATAAGTCTTTATCAAGCTATAGCGAATAAAACCTAACCTTATTGAAGCATTTAATTTTGTTAATTAATTTCTAAACAATAAGATTATGGAAAAGTTAAAATTAGTTTTTGTATGGGTTTTCTGTTTGTGTATTATGGTGAGTAATGCTCAAACAGTTGACTGGGTTTGGACAGTAGGTGCCGGTGGTTCAAGTTCTGATGCCGGTAAAGTTATTAGTGTTGATAATATGGGCAATGTGATCAATGCAGGATCGTTCAGTGGAGGAGCAAGTTTTGGATCGTTTTCGTTAACTGCTGTCAGCTCCTACAGTGATATATATCTTGCCAAATACAATAAAAATGGTGTCCCACTTTGGGTCAAATCATGTTCAGGGTCAGCAGGCAAGGATATAAAAGGTATTGCCTTGGACGAAAAGGGGAATATTTATGTTTCAGGTTACTTTAACTCAGATATTTCTGTAGGAAGTACGACTATTTATTCTGCTGAGAGTTATGATATCTATATTGCAAAATTTACTTCAAATGGTGAATTGGCTTGGATGAGATCAATTGGGAATGAACAACAGGAAATTCCAGCTGGAATTGCGGTACAAGGGAAAAATGTATTTGTTAGTGGATCTTATAGAAATACACTGAAATATGAAACAGATTCAATTTCCGCAGTAAATAATACGGATATTTTTATTTTAAACCTTGACACTGCAGGCAATTTCGGCTGGTTGAAAACTGCCGGGGGGAAGGGTTTTGAATATCCCAGGAGTATAGCCGCAAGCGATAATCTGCTTTTCGTATCAGGACAGTTTTTAGATACTTGTTATTTTGATAATCAATTTGTAATCGGACAAAAATCATCGGATGTATTCACAGCAGCTTACAATACAAATGGAGACGTAAAATGGGTTAAAGCAGGCTTAGGAAACTATGGAAATTATCCGAATGCCATGTGTGCTGATAAATCAGGGAATGCTTATATCACCGGATGTTTTGGTCAAACTTTAACATTTGATAATTTCACATTGACCTGTAATGGCATGGTTGATTTTTTTGTTGCAAAATACGATTCAAACGGTAATTGTAAGTGGGCCCGAAATGAAGGGGGAACTTCCTATGATCAGGGATTTGGAATTTCGGCTGATTATTCAGGAATTGTTGTTACAGGTTTTTTCAATGATGTTACAAAAATTGGAGGAATTAAATTCAATGGACCTGGAGGTAATGATATATTTATTGCAGAATTTGAAACCAATGGGGCATTCAAATGGGCTAAAATTGCAGGGGGTATGAACTGGGATTTTGCGGAAGGAGTTTGTAAAACAGCTAATTCAGTCTATGTTACAGGTTATATAAACGGAAGCGGAAGTTTTGGCCCTATTTCTTTTACATCTAAAGGTAAAAACGACATTTTTATCTGTAAAATTGGAATTCCGGAACCCCCTTCCATAATTATTTTAGAACAGCCAAATAGCCAAACAGTTTGCATGAATGAAAATGCATATTTCTCTGTTTATGCAAAGGGTAGCAACATGAACTATCAGTGGAAATTTAATCGTACATCAATCGCTGGAGCAACTGACTCTTTTTACGTGGTGCAGAATCTTCAAATGAGTGATAATGGAAAATACATTTGTGAAATTTCAGATTCCACATTTTCAATTGAGACGAATGAAGCGGTTTTATCAGTTGTAGCCGCGCCGATTATTACCTCACAACCAACAAACAAAACAATTGAAGTTGGTAAAACAGCTACATTTAAAATAGTAGCAACAGGAATTAATCCAGAATTCCAATGGCAAAAGAATGGGAATAATTTAACCGGAGAAACAACAAATACGCTGGTCCTTTCAAATGTTGACTATTCGGATTCAGGTACATACAAATGCATTGTTCATGATATGTGTGGCACAACTGAAAGTGTGGCTATTTACCTGACTGTTAAAAAATCCACAGGGATTGAAGATGATTTTTCAACTTTCTCAGCTGAAATTTTTCCGAATCCTTCTCCAGGCAAAATATGGTTATCATCCCTCCTGAATAATTCAAATCAGGTCAGGATTGATGTAATAAATGCAAATGGCAGAATTAATAAAACGCTGAATCTTAACAACATCGATAACCTGGAGCTTGACTTATCAGATTTACCCAAAGGGCTTTATTTGATCAGGTTACAGTCAGATG
>JADHTG010000015.1 GCA_016776505.1 Bacteroidota bacterium | reverse complement strand
CAAACCCACTTCCCGCTTTCAACATCAACGACTCGCAGCAATGCATTAATGAAAACCTGTTTATTTTCACAAATACTTCAACAATTAATACAGGAACACAGACTTATCGGTGGACATTTGGTGATGGTAGTTCGTCTTCTCTCACTGACCCATTACATACTTACAGCCTGGATGATACATTTACGGTCAAGCTGGTCAGTACATCTGATTTGGGATGTGCGGATTCATTGAGCAAAACGGTTTATATTTTCCCCAACCCGGTAGCTGATTTCAGTGTCAATGATTCACAGCAGTGTTTCAACGGGAATAGTTTTGTTTTCTCCAACCTGACCAATATCAACTCCGGATCCATGGCTTATAGCTGGACTTTCGGGGATGGCAGTTCTTCTACAGCAACCAGTCCTTCACATTCATATAGTGTGGATGATACTTTCTCGGTCAAACTCATCGTGAACTCCAACCTCAGTTGTACAGATTCCGCATTCAAAACTACCTATGTGTTCCCCAGCCCGGTTCCGGGATTCAGCATCAATGATTCTCAGCAATGCATTATCGGAAACCAATTTCTTTTTTCAAATAGTTCTTTCATCAACACAGGATCTCAGACCTATTACTGGGATTTTGGAGATGGTAGTTCGTCTTCGCTCACTAACCCATCCCATACCTACCTAAGTGATGATACATTTACAGTCAAGCTGGTCAATTCATCTGATTTGGGATGTACTGATTCATTGAGCAAAACGGTTTATGTTTTCCCCAACCCGGTAGCGGATTTCAGTGTCAATGATTCACAGCAATGTTTTAAAGCCAATAATTTTGCCTTTACCAACCTGTCCGCCATTAATAGTGGGAATCAGAATTTCTATTGGAATATGGGGGATGGATCAAATTCCACATCTCAAAATCCAAATCATTCATATGCTAATGATGATACATTTACAGTCAGCCTGATGGTCATGTCTGACCTGAACTGCAAAGACAGCATTTCGAAAAAAGTGTATGTCTTCCCAAGCCCTGTATTATCATTTACCATCAATGACAGCATGCAATGCCTGAGAGGAAATCATTTTATTTTCGGAAATAATACGACCATTAATACAGGCAGCATGACTTATGAATGGAGCTTTGGAAATGCAGACTCATCTTACCTGGAAAGTCCTTCATACAATTATCCGACAGATGATACTTTCCTGGTTGAATTGGTGGCCCTTTCCGACCTGTATTGCAGTGATTCTCTTGCGCATACAACTTATGTGCACCCCATGCCATTATCCAACTTCAGCGTCAATGACAGTAGCCAGTGCTATAATGGAAATACATTCAGTTTCACTAATCAAAGTAGTCTAAAATGGGGCAGCCTAAGTTACAATTGGAATTTTGGTGATGGTAATAATTCATTGCTGATAGATCCTCAACATGCCTATTCAACTGATGATACTTTTTTAGTTACTCTTATCAGCACATCAGGTATGGGATGTATTGACAGCCACATCAGGGAAATGATCGTATTCCCTTCACCCGGTTCAGCATTTTCAGTCAATTTACAATCCCAGTGCCTGACGGGTAATAATTTTGTATTTACAAACAATACTTTAATCAACTCGGGATTTCTTAATCATCAATGGTATTTTGGAGATGGAGACTCACAAACTACAATTAATGCAAATCACACTTACCTGTTGGCCGATACCTTTGTTGTTAGCCTGGTTTCAAATTCTTCATTAGGATGTTATGATACTTCAAATACCATTGTATTTGTCAGACCTATGCCACTTTCAGATTTTTCAATAAATGATAGCCAGCAGTGCAGAAATGGCAATTTTTTCCAGTTCAACAATAATTCAACAATCACATACGGAATGCTTACCTATTGGTGGGATTTCGATGATGGGAATAATTCAACTGCCCTGAGTCCATCACATTCTTACTTAAGTGACAACACCTACAGTGTAACTCTTATTTCGCAATCAGATTATAATTGCCATGATACCATCAGTAACAATGTATATGTTTTTCCATCGCCGAACGTGGATTTCAGTATCAATGACAGTACGCAATGCTTAAGGTGGAATAGATTTAATTTCATAAATAATACGATCATCAATTCAGGAACAGTGAATTATGCATGGTATTTTGGAGATGGTAATCAGTCAACAGGGGTGAATCCTCAGCATACTTATTCCAATTTCAATACCTATACAGTTAAGCTTGTCGGATTATCTGATCAGAATTGCCCTGATTCAATCTCCAAACAGACCACTGTATTTCCGATGCCTCAGGCAGGATTTACCATCAATGACAGTTTCCAGTGCCTAACTGCTAATCAGTTTATTTTGACTAACACAACTACAATCCCAACAGGTTCAAATACTTATTACTGGAACTTTGGAGATACAAATACTTCCATACTGCTTAATCCGGTACATACTTACGATACCAATGGAATTTACATGATTGAACTGGTGGCAAGCAGTAATTCAGGATGCCTGGATACATTTACCAATGCCGTTGAAGTATTCCCTATGCCGCGACCTGACTTTAGTTTTACAACTCCCTGCCTTGGAGATACAATTTATTTCACCGATCAAAGTGTTATTGATCCGCCAGATGCTTTATTTAGTTGGTTCTGGGATTTTGGCAACAGCAATACTTCCATTGATCAGAACAGCTGGAGTCAATTTACGATTGCAGGGGTGTATGCTGTTCGGTTAACCGTCACTTCAGACAATGGATGCCAAAGAAGCATCAGCCAACAACTCACCTTCAATGATAAAGTGGATCCTACGATTGTTGATTATGCCACAGTTGAAGACAATAAAGAAATCTACATTAAATGGTCTCCGGTGTTTGTGGGTGTGCCTATCACTTTTGAGCTGGAACGTGCCATTAACTACGGTGGTTTTACAAATCTGGCAAATTTCACTCCTGATATACTTGATTATTACGATCAGAATGTATCGGTTGACAAATATTCATACCTCTATCGCCTCAGGGTAATTGATGTTTGTAATTACATCAGTCCCTATAGCAACATTGGTAAAACCATATTATTGAAAGTCAACGAAGATGAAGAATTCCCAGAATTAAGCTGGACTGCTTATGAAAAATGGACTATTGGAGTCGACCGTTACCTGGTGGAACTGCTTGATGAAGATTATGGTTATTTCAAGCAAGTGGAGATTGTACAGGATACCTCATTCACCGATAAGCTGACAAAAGACAACTATGCTGAATATTGTTACAGGATAACTGCTTTCCGAAGGGGCGATGATGCGCAAAGTGTTTCAAATGTAATTTGTATTCCTACCCCATTTAACATTTGGGTACCTAACGCATTCACTCCGAATGAGGATGAAAACAATCCTACATTTAAAGTGCAGGGTAGCTTTGTCAGGGAATATGAAATACTCATTTATAACAGGTGGGGACAATTGGTGTTTTATTCAAATGATATAAACCATAGTTGGGATGGAACTTACGAAGGAATGCTTTTGCCTGAAGGACAATATTATTATAACATTTCAGCAAAAGGGACCAAGGGTCAGGCCAAAAGATTATCAGGCTCTGTATTGCTTATGCGATAAGCAATTTCTATTAAATTACTAAGGCTTCCGATAATTTGTACTAAACATTTAATCATTGATTAAATGCAGATATATTGCTATTTTTGAGCGCAATAAGAAGTATCTTCCTAAATTAAATCATAGCATTGAAAGATCGAATTTTACAAATCAGAAAAGACTTTCCCATTCTTCAGCAGCATGTCAATGGAAATCCACTGGTATATTTTGACAATGCAGCCACAACCCAAAAGCCTTTGGAAGTAATTGACGCCATTTCAAATTATTATACAACTCAAAATGCCAATGTCCATCGTGGTAATCATTCCTTAAGTCAGCTTGCGACTACATATTATGAAAATGTCAGGGAAAAAGTCAGGGTATTTGTCAATGCAAAGTCTTCAACTGAAATTGTTTTTACAAGAGGGACCACCGAAGCCATTAACCTGCTTTCTAAAATACTTGCTAAAGGAACTATTAAAAAGGGAGATGAGATTTTAGTAACTGAAATGGAGCATCATTCCAATATTGTGCCCTGGCAAATGGTTTGTGAGGAAATAGGCGCGATCCTAAAAGTTCTTCCTATTAATACGAAAGGAGAATTAGAACTTAATAAACTAGATGAACTGATAACAAATAAAACCAGGGTATTTTCCTTTGCCCACGTATCTAATGCAATGGGTACGATCAATCCCATAAAAGAACTGGTGGCCACCACCAAATCCCATGGGATCATCAGTATAATCGATGGGGCTCAGGCTGCTTCCCATATACCTGTTGATGTACAGGATATCGGATGTGATTTTTATTGTTTTTCAGGTCATAAAATATACGGACCAACCGGTATCGGAGTAATTTATGGGAAAGAAGAATTATTGAATCAACTTCCTCCTTATCATGGAGGAGGTGAAATGATTGATAAGGTAACCTTTGAAAAAACAACCTACAATGTACTCCCTTTCAAGTTTGAAGCAGGAACACCCAACATTGCCGACACCATTGCTTTCGGTGCTGCTTTAGACTATGTCAATGAGTTGGGGATTGAAAAAATTGCCGCCTATGAACATGAGCTTCTGACTTATGCTACTGGAAAATTAATGCAATTAGAAGGAATGCAGATAATTGGTACCACCAATAACAAAACATCCGTATTATCATTTGTTATAGCAGGTATACATCCCACCGACATTGGAATACTGTTGGATAAAATGGGAATTGCAGTTCGTACAGGTCAGCATTGTGCACAACCTTTAATGGACAAATTCAAAATACCCGGAACCGTTCGGGCATCTTTTGCCTTTTATAATACGTTTGAGGAAATTGATATTTTTATTGACGCTTTGCAAAAATCCATGCGAATGCTGAAATAGATATTTGTTTTTCCTTGTAAAAATAAAAAATTAAGTACCAGATAAAATCCATCCATCCTCTTATTTCCCTTGCAAAAACATTGTTAATTCAATCACAGGACGCAGTTTCTTTCATGCTATATCACTTTCCATTATATTTGTGCCCGTTTTAATAATTTATCAGAACAACTGAGATACGTCTATGACTATAGAAGAGATTAAAGATCAGGTGATTGAGGAGTTTGCTATATTCGAGGACTGGATGGACAGGTATGATCATTTGATTGAACAGGGGAAAGAATTAGCGCCGATGGATATAAAATATAAAACAGATGCAAACCTGATTAAAGGTTGCCAGAGCCAGGTTTGGTTATATGCATCTCTCGATGATAAAGGAAACCTGATGTTTCAGGCAGATAGCGATGCCATTATCACCAAAGGATTGATTGCTTTACTCGTCCGTGTTTTTTCAGGACATAAACCATCGGAAATAGAATTAGCAAGCATTAATTTCCTGGATCAGATTGGTCTTAAAGAACAGCTTTCACCCACTCGTTCAAATGGCTTGTATTCTATGATCAAGCAAATGAAGTTATATGCGATCGCATTTCAGGCAAAAAAATAAAAAATGTCAGACGATAAACTGAAAGAATTGGAAGAAAAGATCATTGCTAAACTAAAAGAAGTGTATGATCCTGAAATTCCGGTGAATATATATGAAATTGGTCTCATTTATGAGTTTAATATCAAAGAAAATAAGGATGTAAGGGTTTTAATGACACTTACTTCTCCCACATGTCCCGTAGCAGATTCATTGGTGGAAGATGTTAAAAACAAGATTGGTGAATTAGAAGAAATCAATGATGTGGAAGTGGAGATGACTTTTGATCCACCCTGGGAAATGAGCATGATGAGCCTGGAAGCTAAAATTGAACTGGGTTTCAACTAAAACTCAAAATCTGACTTCTTTTTCTTTAATTTATCTTTTTCCTTTGGAGGCTTTCGCTTGACGTAATAACAGCCGAAGTTCAGGTTGATGTTATTCGCATTTGCAGGATTGAAAAAACTACCTACATCATTGGTCATAATATAAAAATTTGATCCCATAATTCTCAAAGAAACACCAGCCCCAAAACGATTTTGACCAAAGGTATTAAAGGTATAATTCCCGGCCAGATCGATGAACTTCCAGAGCTTTCTATTGTATAGTAATGAGAAGGAAGCCATATTATAGTCTTTGTGAAAATGATTATAAAAAACGAACCCAAAACGATTCTTTTCATTATAAGCATAACTTAATGTCATATATAGTTTAGGTGCCAATGATGAGCGGTATGGTTCAGATGTTTTTTTCGGTTCCAGTAAACTAAATATGGAATCCTGCAGATTGCTAAAAAATGTGCTGTCAAATTCAATATTAAATGAACTGTCAATTTCTATTCCTTTGAATGAAAGCAAGCCACCCTCAATAGCATAATTTTTCACGTCATTTTTCCATTTGATATAGCCTAAATCATTTAAGCTCAATGCAATATTAAAATTATCAGAAAGATCGTAATCAGCTCCCAAATCAATACCAAATCCAAAATTAGAAAAGCTAAATAAATTAGAAGGGGTTCCAAGAAAATCACCCAGTGGATCCTCATTAGAATTATCAGAAAACAGGGATGTATCAATTGGGCCAGACATACTGACATTAATATCATAATCAGCATGCAGCCAGTAGGTGCCGGTATCAGTTGTTAATCCAATCTTCGTGCTTGTTTTAAGATTCGCAATTCCCTGAAGCAGACTATATCGAATCCCTACATTTAACTTATCTGTTATCTCCCTTGAATACCCAATGGCATACTCATTATATGCTGCAAAATCAACACCTAAACCATCGAAACTTATCCGATCACCGATAAAGGCCCCGTTTCCTCTCCAGGCTAAAGCAAATAAATCCCGAGGCAGTCGCAATTCTGAACTCATGTGAGTCGTAAAAGCAAGTGAAAAATAATTCTTTTTAATCTTAAATGATCCGGACAAAATTTCATAATCCAGGCCAATTCGAAAATAATTCACTTTTGGCATTTTATTCAGGAAATCATTCACATGCAAAATGACAGTAGAATCCTGAATAGAATACAGGTTCCTAATTCTCAAATTAGTTTCAAACCCAAAATAAAATTGAGGGAAAGGAAGAATTCCAACTGAATACCTGAAATCAGGGAAAAATGAAGCATTTGTCAGGGAGGCTGAAGGAAGATTGTGCATTGAATGCCTGCTAATATCCTGGCTGAAGCCTGATATAGATATCAGACTTATTAGTGCTAATAAGTATACCTTTTTATAAATCATTCAAATTCACTTTAAGTTTTGTACGTAAACCCAATTTAAGATCCAATCTGCTGTCAGCAAATATCTTAACATCATCCTGCCCTTTATTGTTCGTTGAAAGATAAACCAATGCCCTGATCTTTCTCATATTGCCTATATGATCTATCCGGTCACTATTAATCAGAATTTTAGTGGATGCAGTTGTTGTGGATATGGTTCGGTAATCTGCACCTATTGTTGCAGGTGCAAACAAGTAATTATTTTTGCCTAATAATGAATCAATAATAGTTTCGGTACTATCCAAAATATATAACTGTATAGCAAGTTCGACAGGGAATTCATTTTCAATTAATAAATTAAGCTCTGCTTCCTCAATAATTTTCAAATCAAAATCAATGGGATCAACTTTTACAGGAAAATCAAAAATCCATTCTTCGGAGCGTCCAAATGCTGGTAATTCCAATTCCATATTCACTTTTACAAAACTAGTGTCTAAGGCAAAATTATCATAGATCTTGCCATCCGGGTTGGTATGAACAATAAAATCATAATCAATATATTTAGGCATTCTATTAATCACATCGGGAATGTTTGAGTTATCTTTATCTGCTATTATTCCAGTAAAAATAACATCTCCAATTTCTGTTTTTTTAGGATAACCCACATCGATTGAAGATGCAACAACGGCTCCTGTCAATTGAAGACTCCCTTGAGATTTAGAAAAAGAGTTAATATAGGGAGGATCAACCCGAATGGGCATACCCGTTGAACTATAGGTATTCACTTTAAGCTTGGGATCAATAAACGTCACTTTACTTGCATCGGTCCCATCAAAAATACTCAGCTTCAGGGTATCTGCTGAATATGGAATATCTCTTGCTCCCAGGTAGCCTTCAATGTAATTAAATTCCATATCCTTGAATTCTGTTGTAATTTGAATCTGATCAGAAGCATGAACAAAACGGGAGTTTTGGTTGAGTGTTATGGCAAACTTCACAGGAACAGTATTGTATGTAGTACCAGCTTTTGATAAATCAAATTCAATACCGGTCAGATCTATTGTATCCTGAATGCTGATCTGCGGCCAGTGATAATCAAGCGGAATTGTTTTGGCAAATTGAAAATTGTCTTTCTTGGCATAAGGTAAAGTAAATTCTAACTGACCGGAGCGAGGGAAGGAGGATACGATATTTAAAACAAGGATTCCTGATTTCACATCAAGAAAAACTGTTTCTTCTCCATCCAGGAAATTTATCGTATAATCTAAATTCTCGTCAAAAAGTATATTTGAGGTAACCCGAATACTATCACTGCCTCCGGTGTTGAATGTTAAAGGACCCAAATGATATTGTTGATCTGGTATTTGAATGAAATCCCGGGCATAACCATACCAGGTGTTGCTTTTATACAATATGGTAACCAGGTAATCCTCTTCAATTCTTATAAAATCGTCCACTTCAAATTTATTTGCAAAATCCAGGGCTGATATATTGGCATGCAGTAAAGGGACTGCAAATTCAGGATTATAATCATCTTCAATTTGGGCTGATCTTATATTTGTAAGATCCCTAATATCCTTTAAACAAGAGCCCAAAATGATTGAAAATGCGATCACAATTAAACCTGTAAATAAAACCGGCAATTTCCTATCGTATTTCATAATTTATTTTATTATCAATTTTATTTGGTATGCAGTGAAAGATCATTATTTATTAAAAGTCTGGAATAGACTGCATTTCAATCCCTGCTTTCGATTGCTAATTTAGTAAATTTGAAGTTTATAGCCATAATGTTCAAATGAAGTGTAAATGAAATTCAAACTGATTATCCTGATTTTAGTGCTCTTATCCACCCAATCCAATCTGTATGCACAAATAATTTCCATATCTGATGCCAGAACAAAAACGGAGGGAAGTACGGTAACTGTTAACGGTGTTATCACTGCTGGTGAATTTGGGGATCTTCAATATGTGCAGGATGCCACTGGAGGTATTGCGGTTTATTCATCCAGCACTTCAGGGCTTAAAAGAGGCGATAGTGTCAGTATTACTGGGATTCTCAAAGATTATTATGGGGAGTTGGAAATCAGTCCAGTTAATTCATTCCTTAAAATAAGTAACGGGCATACTTTACCCCAGCCTAAATTACTGGATTTTTCTGCCGGATTCGCTGAAAAATATGAGGGACAGTTAGTCCGTTTTAACCAGGTAAGATTCTCAGCAAGCGGAACTTTTAACGGGGGCAGCAGTGGCAATAATTATGAATTGACTCAGGCAAGTATAAAAAAAGAAATCAGGGTATTACCCCAGACAGACCTGGTTGGAAATCCTATTCCAACGGACGAAATTGACATCATCGGTATTATGGGGCATTATAAAAACACTTTCGGGACTGATAAATACCAGCTAAAACCCAGGGCTATATCTGATCTGATCCTCGGTAAAGGTCCAACCATTAATTCAAAGATCAGTCAATCCAATATCCAGAAGAATTCGTTTACCTTAAGCTTTACAACTAAATACGAAGGAAACACAATTTTTAAATACGGTTTAAGCAAAGACCTGGAAATTGGCACCCTGATTGATCCTGACCTGTCAACAAATCATTCTTCCGATTTTGTATCCCTCAGCCCATCCACATTTTATTATGTGGTCGCCTTTTCTATAGATGCCAATGGAGACACATCAGAAAGCGGTTTGCATTACTTTTCAACTGCCTCTTTATCAAGCGGAAATATTCACGTTTATTTCAACAAAAGTGTAGATCACACCTATTCTTACAGCAGCGATGCCATTTATCTGAACAAAAGTATGGATGATAGCCTGGTTGCCTATCTCAACAGGGCTGACGAAAGCATTGATATGGCTATTTATAACCTGAATAATTATGGGATCTCAGCAAACATAAGCACTGCTTTAAACAATGCTCATAAGCGGGGAGTTCAGGTTCGTGTAATTGGTGATGGCAGTACAGCAAATTTCGGACTTGGTGATTTGACCGGACCCTCAGTTCTAAAAAGTCCACAGGGACAGAACTTTACCATCATGCATAACAAGTTTATTATTATAGATGCCATGTCAAATGATCCGAGCAAATCAATCGTATGGACAGGATCAACCAACCTGACTGAAGGACAATTGCATGAAGATCCTAATAATGTAATGATTATCCAAGATCAGGCCATAGCAAAAGCATATACTCTTGAATTCGAAGAAATGTGGGGAGGAAGTGGCATATATCCGGATGGCGTCAAAAGTAAATTCGGAAAATTCAAATCAGACAATACGCCTCACTTTTTTAATGTAGGTGGAAAGCTGGTAGAGCTTTATTTCAGTCCTTCCGACCAGGTACAGACTGAAATTATCAACAGCATTAAATCAAGCGATTACAGCATTTATTTCGGAGTTTATAGCTTTACCAGGACAGAAATCAGCAATGCCCTAACTTCAGAACACAATGAGGGTTCTTATGTGGCTGGAATTTTTGGAAATACCAGTGGAAGCAATGCCACACCTTTCAATAATCTTGTTTCATCAATTGGCGGAGCATACATTAAAGAATACAGCAATGGACATATATTCCATCATAAATATTGCATTGTTGATCCCAACACCCCTTTTGATGATCCCATTATTTTAACCGGATCACACAACTGGAGTGCCGCAGCGAATACAGACAATGATGAAAATACGCTGATCGTTCATGATTATGAAGTCGCAAATCAATATTTCCAGGAATGGGCAAAACGATTTGCAGAAGAAGGAGGAATTGTTTTTGTAGGGCTCGATGAAGGAATCCAAACTGAATCAAAAACAAACATTCTTATTCTTAACAATGAATTGCTTATACACATAGAATCGACCATAGATGACGAACTTATGCTGAATCTTTATGACTTGTATGGGAGAATTATTTATCATAGAAAGATTCAGCTGCAAAAAGGGAAGAATGCATTTCAATTGCCTGTTTCAATATTAAATCAGAGCTTTTATCTGGTGCATTTGCATGGAGATGAGTTTGTTTTTAGCCAGAAATTGTTCAGACAATAGTAAATAAAAACCGAATCCCTAATCGTATTCTGTAGTGCGGGAGTCGTGTAAAGGGACTACGAAACATAGATAAAAAATTACAAAATATCAACTGCATCAGCGTCCCTTCCAGGAGACGCTGATGAGACACAAATAAGATATTACGTTCAATTGTCAGAATGCAATCTTCAGCTGCTTTTCATTATCGAGCAGCCTGAAACTTTGCCTGTGAAATTTTGTAATACCGTGGGTCAGAATTGCTCGTTTGTGTTCAGGGGTAGGGTAGCCTTTATTTTGAGCCCAGTTGTATGCTGGGAAATCATCGTGGAGTTTCCTCATCATCCTGTCTCTGTAGGTTTTTGCCAGGATTGATGCAGCTGCAATTGAATTGTACTTCCCATCTCCTTTAACAATGCAAATAAAAGGAATTTCTGTTTCCGGTGTGAACATATTGCCGTCTATTAAAAGAAAATCCGGTTCAGGACTTAAGAGTTGTACAGCCCTGTTCATGGCCCGATGAGATGCTTTTAGGATATTCATGTGATCAATTCCGTGGTTGTCGACCTCGCCTGTCGCGAAAGAAATAGCTTCGTCTTTTATTATGGTTTCCAGTTCCAAACGATCCTTTTCAGACAGCTTTTTGGAATCGTTCAATAATGGATGGCCAAATTCTTCCGGGAGAATGACTGCAGCAGCAACTACTGGACCGGCCAAACAGCCACGCCCTGCTTCATCAATACCTGCTTCTATCCTTCCTTCCAGGTAATATGACCTCAGATTGCCCATTACATCGAAGGTAGATAAACTGTATATTTAATCAAAGCCAAATCTGACAACAATTCAACAGTTCTAAATTTGGGATATTACAAAGAAAACCTGTCAGAAAAGAAATTCCTGACAGGTAAAAAACTATTTAAAAGAATAAACTTAAACAAAGACTATTTGCGAGCCTTCACCCCCTGCCATTTCATACAATTCGCCAACAGTGATAATTGATTTTACCTGTTCACACAAATCCTCTTTCTTCAGTTTAAACATATCAGCAGCTAATTTGCAGCCGTATATTTCACCACCTCCAGCAACGATCATATCCAAAAATTCATCTACCCGGGGTATGTCCAGTTTATCCATCTGGCTCTTCATCATGGCTGACACACCTGCTTCCACACCTGGAATTACACCCAGAATTGTTGGAAAAGGGATTCCCCCCGGCATTCTCATAGCGGGATTGCCAACAACAGCTGTTTTTAACTTTTTCATTTGCTTTTTAGTGATTGCATCCAGCCCGAAAAAGGTAAAAAAGATTTTGGCTTCTATACCTTCCATAACAGCTCCATTTGTCATCACCAAAGCGGCATACACATCTTCAATAGTACCCTTTGAACAAATAATAAATACTTTCTTCAAGGGATGATCTTTTTTATTTTCCATAATATTCTTATTAAAATTATTTGATTTTTTACATCTAAGACCAGCTTTCACTCCTAATCAACTCAATTGAAAAGGAATAGATCCTGGTTTTTTTCATCATACACAGCTTGCTGGTTTTGGAATGCCGGCTATCCTGCTTGATTTTTTAAGTGGACCTCCCGGAAAAAGTTCATAGAATCCCTTGATATCCACAATACCCGATTTACCAACAGCCCGGATGGTAATTGTAACACCATCCCCATGTTTTTTACGTAGAAAATCAATTATCTCAAAATGTTTTTCCGTTAATTCAATTCCCTCTTCTTTTGCAAGCTCAATTGCAATATCCTTGGACCATTCGGAAGGATTTGTCATATATCCATCTTCATTAAGTTCTACTACTATACCCGTAATTGTTTTTAGTGTCATCTTCTTATTAATTTAATTGTTTAACTATATGTTCGATTATAAAATTTTCTGTTTTAATTTCTTGAAATCCTTGTTTCCTGTGCTATATTCTTTAAAAATGTCAGCATAAAACCTATCCCTCTTTTCATATCGGGTGAGTTCATCATTCGAAATGCTTTCCAGAGAGATACCTCCTGCACATTCTGAGGATCCAGATTTTTATACACATTTACAGCATTATTCAATGCGTCCATCATATCTGGCTGAGTCAGGTTTTTAACTGTTTGTAGTATGGTCACTACATTTTCTGCCAGGAGGCGAACATCTTCTGCGGTAAAATTACTTACCACATTTTCTGCGATCTGAGATGCTTCCCGGGCAAATGCAAAATATCCTTTTTGCTCAAATTCGCTCATTTTATGAATGCCATCAAGACCCATTTGCTGGACTATCGGACCAAGATCTCTTACTAAATCACTGGCACTCTCGAGCATTTCAATCATTTCATTAATGGTGTCAACATTTCTGATCAGTCTGAATATTAACGATTTAAGAGCTTCTCCATCGAGTTCCACTCCAGCTTGATCCAGTTCAAATACAGTAGATTTTACAAAATCGTTCCCTATTATAGAGACATCTTTCACTAAATCCTCTACCTCTTGTCTTTTCTGCTTCTGAATTTGTTGTTCTTCCAGCAAAAGATCCAATTTCCTGTTAATACCATCTATCTGCTCCTGAATATTCATTTCAGTCATTATACCGGATTTAAAGATTAATTTTCTTTCCTGCCATTTGCATTTCAGTAGAAATAGGCATTTCCTTTCCCTTAATAAGAATATGCCAATATATCCATCTAAAAATCATTTTTCCGTAATGATTCATCCTGCTTTCTTTCAGCAAACTAAATGGCCCCAATCCGGGAAATGGAAATGAACCTGCCAATGGTTCAGTATCATAATTAAAATCTATTAAGGTTCCTTTCCCGTATCCGGTTTCTATATAGCAATTGGCATGTCCGTCAAAACTGGCAGTAAATTCCCTTCCTTCAATGGCAGCCATTAAGTTTTCATGTAAAACGTCAGCCTCAAAATGAGCCACGGAACCCGCTTTTGATGTCGGTAAATTAGTAGCGTCTCCAATGACAAAAATATTTTCATGTTTCAGCGATTGTAAGCTATGTTTATTGGTCGGAACAAAATTCAGGTCATCTCCCATCCCGCTTCTTTCTATCATTTTATCACCCATATTTACAGGTATGCTTACCAGGCAGTCAAAAGGAACTTCGATCTCATCATAAGAAATAATTTTTTTATTTTCATTATCTACTTTTTCCAGATAAAAATCCGGAATCACTTGTATGTTTTTTTGTTCCAACAAACCTCCCAACATTTTTGAGGCCCTGGGCTTGGTAAATGCTCCGGGCATGGGAGTAACATAAGAGATTTCCACCTGATCCCTGAGGCCCCGATCGGCAAAAAATGCATCCGCATAGAATGCAAACTCAAGTGGTGCAACAGGACATTTATAAGGTAATTCAGCAATATTAATGACCAGCTTTCCTCCTTTCCAAGTCCGAAAGAAATCAGCTAATGCTTTAGCTCCTTCAATGGTATAAAAGTCAAATATATTTTTATACCATAAATCTTCTTTCATACCAGGAGTTTCTTCTGGACAAACTTTTGTTCCAGTTGCAATAATCAGGTAATCATAATTTAGAGCCACTCCATCATCTAATATCACCTGATTATTTTCAGGCTTAATTCGATCAATTTTTGCATAAATCACATGGGTTCCAATAGGGAAAAAATCACTTTTTTGCTTTATGACATCTTTTTCCTTATAAATCCCGAAAGGAATAAATAGAAATCCAGGTTGATAGTAGTGTGTTTTAAACTGATCAACGACAGTGATATCCCACTCATCTCTCGGCAGATCTTTTCTCATCTTGTTGGCCATGATAGTACCGGCAGTACCTGCACCTAATATCAGCAATCTTTTCATTGAAGCGATTTATTAATTATATTTGTTATATTCCAATTCTGTGAATCAGTTTTAAATTTCAGTGCAAAATTGGTTCAATTGATGGTGTAGTCCTATAACATCATTATGATATATATCATTTTTGTTATGTAACATGTTATTAAAATTCAGAATGCCAGAAGTAATTCAAAAAACAAATTGCACTAATTGCTTGTTCAAGTCATTGGTTTTTAACAAGTTAAATGATTCTGAATTGGATTTTCTGGATCAATTCAAAATCGAGAAAATATATCAAAAGGGAGAGATAGTAGTTAATGAAGGAGATACAATTAATGATTTTTTATACATTAAAACCGGATTGGTAAAGCTTTTCAAGACAGGTCTTGATGGAAAGGATCATATTCTTAGCGTTGCAAAACCCCAGGACTTTATCGGCTTTCTTTCTATGTTTTCGAATACAAATTACCAATATTCCATTGCAACAATTGAAAATTCGACTTTGTGTTTTATCAATGTTCCCGCATTGAAGAAACTCATTGAAAATAATGGAGTTTTTGCACTTGATATATTGGATAAAATGAGTCTTGCAGTAGATGGTATTCTAGATACCCGCATTAGCTTATGTTCCAGGAATCTGAGAGGCAGGATCGCTCTTCTTTTACTTTATTTTTCAGATGAAGTATATCATAAGGATGAATATATTTTACCCCTCGCACGTAAGGAAATTGCAGGTTTAATTGAAATGACTACTGAAAATGTGATACGAATCTTATCAGAATTCAGACATGACGGTTTAATAGAAATGGACGGAAGTGAAATCTCCCTTTTGAATAAAAAACTGATTGAAGCAATAAGCACTGCAGGATAGATCTCTATTTGAAAGGAAAGTGAAGTTCCCTTTATCCTCCATAATAAAGAATTTTAATGCATCCATTTATGTCAACCATTCAACCGGTCAAAATCATCCGGTAATATCCAATTTATTAATCCTAATAATAGCTCAGGTTTCTTTCCAGATAGGCAGTGGGTTTGGAATTTGTCCTCATAATATTTACAGTCCAGTTTCCTTTTTTATCGTAGGTGTATTCATTTTCGATGGCTGTTTCTAATGTACCCATAAAACCATAATTGTGTTGAGTTAATATATTGCCTTGATTATCATAGGTGTACACAAATTTTGCATCGACTTTGCCTTCATTATTGTATGATGTTTCTTCTGTCTTTTGACCTTTCTTATCGTATACAAACATCCGTTTGGAAATGACAGTTCCTTCAGCATTAAAGGTTTCATATTGAGTCATGTTTCCTTTCTTATCATATTTATACATTAAATAAGATAATAGCTTATCATTCGGAGACAATAAGGTTTTTTCCAGTAAATTCCCATCTGAATCATAACTATACTTATTTTTTGACAGCAAATCTCCACTGGCACTGAAGTTTTTTTCTTCATCAAGGTATCCATCAGCATTATACGTAAAAGTGACAGTCCCTGAAATGTCACCTGTAAACGCATAGCTAACTTCCTCCGTTTTCCTACCATCTCCATCGTATTTGTAGTCTGTCCTGCTTGCCATGACCCCGAGTGCATCAGAAACCGTGTGATCAATCAAATTGCCACTTTTATCAAAATTGCTGGTTTCAAATCCCAATAACACGGACTTGTTCACCGTATTGAAATCTTCTAATACTGTATAGGCATAGGTAACTAGAGTTTTGATTTTTCCAGCTAACATGAGAGATGCAAGATCGCTGTTAACTGTATTACAATTACTGAGAAAGAGAATTACAGTCAGAATTACAAATAGTTTTTTCATAGTTTTAATTTTAATTATTGATTAATTTAAATCTAATTGAATATAGCTTTCAAAAGTATTTATATTAATTTAATTTACTATCCCATTGTTCAATTTTTCGGCATATAAAATTGCCAATGCAGTTTTAATTTTCATATTTTCATCCTAATTTGAATGTAAAATCATAGACGATGAGATCATGCTAAAAATCATTTTTAATATTGAATATGTTGATAATTATTTTAAATAAATGTCAGAATATTCAAAACAATGCAGCTTTTTGCTGCTTATAATTAATGATTTGAAAATTTTTGATTAGGAATTTTCTCCAAAAACATTTTGATTTAAAAGTATCTGATTGAATAGCGATTATTAAATTTGAAGTAAAACTAATTATACATCATGAAGTATCTATCAAATGCAATATACAATTTGTTGCTATTCGGATTTTTATTATTTCAAGCCTGTTCAAATGATAGCATTCCCAAAGAGTGTGCGGGTACATGGAAGGAAAATGTAAAAGTCTCAATACGATACCCTGCTGATAATGAGTTTCGTTTTGAATCCCATGATCATATTTTACTTCAACTTGAAATTTCTGATGATCATAAGGTAAATGGCTCCATTGGGAATGCTTCCATTGAGAATGCTGAGCTTGAAATTAATCGGGGGAAATTAGGTAAATGGCTGAATATAAAAACGGATTACATTATTAAAAATGGTGAAATCAAGGGTCATATTGTTGATACTGATCCGCATGATGAACGTAATTTTACAATTCCATTCAACATGAAAGAAAATAAAATATCCGGATCCATTATGGTTATATTTCCCTCAAAATACCCCTATCCCTTATGTCATGTTAATTTGATGAAATCAAACTAATTCATTTAATCCTCGTCCCTTTCTTTATCCTTATCCAAATTATTTTTGGGCATCAACCGGACCTGCCTGTCGACTTCCGTGTATATAATCTCTGCAATGTCCTGGATTACTTTTTGTAATTTCACCCGATCATCTCCTTTGGTCATGATATTCAAAAGAAATGGTTTCCACGGATAATATACAATTGCCACATGATGCAACTGCCTGATTTGGGCATGATAGGGTGATGTGAAATGATCTCTTTCTCCGAATTTATGACTGATTACTATCCGGTCAGGTATGGCAGCTCTAATACCATATGGATACTCAGCCCTGGAAAGAATTTCTAAAGCCATATTGGAGTATTTCTTATTCAGATAGGAAGCATTAAAAAGCACCCGAAAAAAAGTAGAATAGGCCTTAACGGTAATATAATTTGACTCAGCTGTCAGATTTAAAGGATCGATAAAACCAAGGTCCTTTTTTACCTGCCTTAAATAATCATGACTCATTTTATCAATAAGCATAACAGTAGCATCATTATCTGAATAAACAATCATATGGTGTATTAGTTCCTCCACAGAATATTCATGAAGTGGAAGCATTTTAGTCCTTGGCATGTCAATTCCTTCCTTCCTCAATAACACCGTTTCATTATCACTTTCAACATATACTATTTTTTCCTTTAGAATGGACGAATCAGATTGAGCTTTTTTAAGTATTGCAATTAAAACAGGGACCTTATATAAACTTGCAGGAGAAAATTTTTCCCGTTCATTAATGCCAAACCACAATCCATTATTCAAATCCCTGAAGTATACTGAAACTATTTCAACTGAATTGTCTTTACAGGCTTCGAGAATGTAATGATACACCTGTGGTTTGAAACTTTTCAATTCATCGAATTGCATTGGAACGCGTGAGTATAAAAAAGAAATGGGATTAATGAATGGCATTGAACTGGTATCCTTGATTTGCACGGAATGCTTTTTATTTTCAATTTCCTGCTTTACTTCTTTTTTATAGCGCTTTAAAACAATGCTTTTGCTTTTAGTCAAATCCAAATACCAACCCAATGAAAAACCACAAATAAGACATAAAACAATAATGCTTATAATACTGAATGATTTTTTATTCTTTTTAGCAGGTGGAGCAGGTTTGGTTACCCTGGTTGGTTCGGGCTTTCTCAATGATGTCTTTTTATATTAATTTTCAATATAAAATTCCTGAGAAATATAATTTAATTACCGGAATAACTGAATATTAATCGGAATATTATGTGTGAATCTTTTCTTAATATGAAAACCCAGCAAACGTCCTCACTGAACTCAGTTTGATTTTATACTGCTTGTCAGATAGATATTAAATAATTACTTCCGCAGGACTTCTTTTTTAATATGCTGAATATGGCCGCGGCCTAATCCTTTTACTTCACATCCCAGCTCAAAATATCTTTTTATTTTTGCATCATCCAATATGCCAAAACAATCGATAATAGCTAAAGCCTGTCCGGCCCATTCAAAGACATCATCCGGGTTCAGATCCATGTACTCCTCGTGGGGAACAGCCAGTATCATGGCTTCAGCATCGACCAAAGCATCCTTTAGATTTTTACTTACTTTCAGCTCTTTCAGTTCTTCCTGCTTCCTGAAATATTTGCTCCAGGAGTTAGGGAATGTATCCTGTTGCTCCAGCTCAATCCAATTATCAACGTATGGATCGTGTACTCTTACATCTCCACCCATTTCCTTAATTCTTCTTAAAACCAACTCGCTGCCACTATATCGGGTGTCCCCAACATCTTGTCTGTAACTGGCTCCACAAATCAATATATCTGAACCTGCAATATGAATATCAATATTTCTTAATGCATCCCTTGTCAGTTCAGCTACATGTAAAGCCCTGGTATCATTAATGTCAATGGCTGATGGAGTGATCTTAAAAACATCATCCCCGTCATTAAATCCCAGAATATGCTCATAAGCCCAATATCCAAGTCCACCGTCTTTTGGTAAACAATAACCACCTACTCCGGGTCCGGGAAACATGATGTTGGAATGAGTCGGCCTCATTTTAATGGCTTTATAGACTTTCACAATGTCCACCCCATTTCGTTCAGCAAATAAACTCCATTCATTCATAAAGGCAAGTATGCTTGCACGGTATGAATTTTCTACGATCTTTGCCGTCTCCGATTCTATCGGCCGGTCAAGAACCGTCAGTGGATATTCTTTGGTGTTGAGCACTTCAGTGAGAAATTTTTCTATCCGCTTTTTCGCATCTTGATCACATCCTGCGCAAACTCTCCAAAAATCACGAATGCTGGAAACATATTCCCTACCGGGCATCACCCTTTCATAGCTATGTGATAATAAAGGAATTGTTTTGATCCCTCTTTTCTTAAAGGCTTTTTTCATAATGGGCCAGGCTACCAACTCAGTCGTTCCCGGTGCAACTGTTGTTTCTATCAGTGTCAGGCAATTGGCCTGAATTTTTTCACCTATGGTTTTGATGGCTGCTTCCAGTGCAGCTATATCCGTTTCTCCTGTCCGCATGTTTCCCAATTCTTTTTTATGGAAATCGCATTGCACATCCACTACCACCACATCTGCTAGTTTTAAACAATCATTATTAAAAGTGGCTGTCAAAGTTTTCTTCTGTTTTACCACCCTTTTCATAACTTCATACACTTCAGGATCCTCGGCTTTCACTGGTGGTTCTCCCCTGTTGATGATAGGTATTTTCCAATAGCTGCCGGGACCGGGCAAATCACAGCCTATCACAAATTTGGAAGGTTTTCCCTGTGAATCCACCGTATCTGCCACCACAGAAGCCATGACAGCACCTACGAATCCGACACCCAGCACAACTACAACTTCTTTTCCCTCTTTTTTCGCCTGGTCAGCTAACTGTTTTAAACGGGTAAATTCAGCAGCATATTCACTTTGTTTTGGAATAACAAACTTCTCAGCTGCCGGACTTATGGAATGTATCTCCTTTGTTGCCATCAGAAAATCTTTAAATTAAATTGGAAAATATCAAAAATTGAATTGGCAAAGGTAGGGATTTGAAGTTTTATGATTGGAATTGAAAATTGATTTGTGATTGATGGAATTCTGCCATCCAACCTGGTATTAATAATTTGAAATCCCAAACATCAAAAACCAATTATCAAATAAATCTCAATAATCAAATTCCAAAGGCTTTTTGAATGTTTAGCTTTTGCTTGTTCGTTTATGGAGTTTATTAGGAGTTTGGAATTAGACACTCACCCCCTAGCCCCCTCTCTAAAGATTATAGAGGGGGACAGTGTAGTAACTATAGTAGTGGCGAAAGCTTCTCGAAAGCAAGGAGCGACTCAAAACTTCTCATCATATTTCGTCCACAGAAAATCACCTAATTCCCAGGCTTTGTCAACGACCTTATTTCCCCAGTCATTCGTATAATTTGTCAGGAAATCAATTCTTTTCTTTTTGCTTTTCATCGCCAAAGCTTGCTCTTCAATACTAGCTTGCTTTTCAAACAATTCTGATTGCCATGGAATCCAGACTGCATCTACATCATGACGCATATCTCCCCATCGCTGACAAGCAAGAGTACCTAATCTATTAAAAACCCACCAGGCTGATTCGCGGGTAAAGCCATTGGTTCGTCCGGGTGTTTTATACGATTTTGGCAAATCACTTACCTGACAATAAACAGGGATATAAATGGAAGTAGCCACATTATCCTGTGCCAGCCAAACGACACCTCCTATTTCATCAGGTAAAAAATCACGACATTGAATAATGGTAGCATACATGGTATACCAGCGTGCAATGGTTCGTTCCCCTAAAAACCGGATATGACCTGTTATTTTATCCACATGATACCAGCCACCCTGAACATGTTGCAATTCCAGTTCATCATAAGGCATTTGAGGATTGGCTAAAGGGGATACAATGCTTTTTCCTTCTTTATCCTTTGTCGTAATCAGTCGTGTCATATCATAGGGTGTTCCTTCATAATAATCTTTGAAAATTTTAACCAGATCAGCTTTTGAAACTTTTTTATCAGGTTTAATTGAAAAAGGATAATCCTGGGTAGTTGGGTTAAGTTTTAGCGAAGGCGCCACTAAATCAAAAACACGCCACTCACGTCTCCGGGCAGCAACTGATAATCTGCTTTCAGGTGCATACACATTACAAAAACGAAATACTTCGCCTTCCTTCCACCATCCATTTGCTGATGCCACTTCAAATACATTAGCTGAAGCCATATAATAATCTGGATTTGAAAGGTCAATTTCCCGTATAGTACTTGCATTTGCATTAACAGCTATGTGATCATCAGGAACCCTTTGTGCAGCCCAAACAGCACCTGTTTTGTCTTTCCCGGCTCCCACTATTTCAAAGTGCCAGACTTCATTTTTATCAGCAATGGTCAAACATTCACCGGCATCATTCCACCCATAAAGTTTAGTTAACTCATCAGCCAGTTTAATGGCTTCCCTGGCTGTTTTACAGCGTTCCAGCATCAACTGGCAAAGTCGCTGGCAGTCTATTAAGCCTTTATCAGATTGCAATTCTTCACGACCCCCAAATGTGGATTCTCCCATTGCCAATTGAAACTGATTCATGCAAGCATATGCCGTATTGATGTATCCAAAAGTATTTTTCACTTCCGGAATGCTGCCAATTTCCTGGTGATCATATTTGGGCATTGCATATGCATCAGAAGTAATCCTTTTGTACATGGGCTTTAAAGTCCCGGTCTTATGTTCCTTTGCAGGCTGGATGTCCATCCATGAGCGAGTTTTATGACTGTCATCTGTATGAGACGTCATGACAGAACCATCTGTTGAAGCTTTCTTGCCGACCGTTATGGAAGTACATCCTTCAGGATAGAGTCCCATCCAGTCGCTTTTGTCAACTTGTGCATAAAGTAAACTACATGAAATTAGAGTCACATAAATTGTAAATAAGGTTTTGATTATTTTCATACTTTGCTAATTTATTTTGAGAAGGACAAAAATACGCTATTCTACATTTTATTTCTTACAGCCGATGAATTTAATATTCTTCAACCTTTGGGATTGATTTTATTGTAATTTTACAATTATTTTAAACACCCTCATGAAAAATATTCTTTTGCCTTCCCTGTTAATCATTATTTCATTTAGTCTTTGTTTTGGACAAATATCTATCCTTTCTTCTGACTTGCCTAAAGCAAATGACACTATCCGAATGAGCGTTGCAGACCCTGCATCCATCAGTAACTTTGAAGCCACCGGCACGAACTATAACTGGGATTTTGGTTCACTAAAACCTCAACGACAAAGGCTTAATGAATATAAAGCAGCCCTGAAAACGCCCTATGCTTTTTACTTTTTCGGACTTACAAAGTTTGGTGTACTAATAGCCGAAGCTTTGAACCTGGGAGTGGTTCAGCTCACCGATGTGTATGATTTCTACGATAAGACTTCAAGCGCATATCTCCGGGAAGGAATGGGAATTACTTTTAGCGGCATTCCACTGCCATCCTACTTTACCAACAAAGACGAGGTTTACCAATTTCCGCTGGAATATGGTGACCGGGATTCAAGCACATTCCATTTTACTGTCAACCTGCTTACACTGGCGACTTATTCTACATCAGGCTACCGTATCAACGAAGTGGATGGCTGGGGAAAGATCACCACACCTTATGGAACCTTTGATTGCATCAGACTCAAAACCACTCTTATCGCTTCTGATACTGTAAATGTTGGGGGTTCACCCACCGGATTTTCCAATAATTCCGTGGAATATAAATGGCTGGCAAAAAATCAAAAGTATCCTATACTTGAAATAAAAGGAATGGGTGAGGGTGCGTCTTATGTAGTCAATGAAGTCAATTATCGTGATGTATATCGCTATGTTTATGATCCAACAGCGGTTGTAGCTGATTTTATTGCATCTGATTTGCTGCCAAATACAAAAGATACTGTTTCATTCCTGAATCAATCTAAAAATGCATTGCCCCTTAGTACATTTATATGGTCATTCAATCCCAATACGATCGAATTTGTGCATGGAACTGATGAAAATACGGAAAATCCTGATGTAGTCTTCAAACAGCCCGGCAAGTATTCTGTGAAGCTGGAGGTCATTTCATTCACCAGCAAACACGATACAACTAAAACAGATTACATTACAGCCAGGGATGCTGCCGGACTTAATGAAACTGAATTGATGAAAAACCGTTTTTTCATCTATCCAAATCCTGTATCCACTGTGTTAAAAATATCGATAACTAAATCGATTGAAGAAGAAACAGCAGTTAAGTTGTTTGATATCAATGGCAAGCTGATTCATTCATTCTCTGTGCATGATACCGAAACTGAAATAAATGTTACATCTTTAGCTGAAGGAATTTATTTTGTACAGATAATCCGGACAGATGAAGTTCTTCTAAAGATGTTTTTAAAGGAATGATTTGATATAGATTAATAAGGAGGTTGTTTTCAAGATTTTTTATCCTCCAAATTTGTTATTGCTCTTTTTTGAGGTAAAAAGAAACTAAATTCACTTCCTTTCCCTAATTCACTTTCAACTTTTGCATACCCACTCAATTTTTCCAGTATTTGCCTTACAATAGATAAACCTAAACCATGTCCTCTAATAATACTTTGATCCAGTTCTTCAGGTGATTCAAATATTTTATTCAAGTGTTTAGGATCAATTCCGTCCCCATTATCCTTAATCCAATACTTGACAAAGCCATTCTCCTCTATTTCACTTCCAATTTCTATTTTGGGGGGAGAGCCTCCGTATTTAATAGCATTACTTAAAAAGTTAAACCAAATTTCTTCTATCCAGGCAGGGTATCCAAAAGAGCAATGTAATTTTTCTGCTATCTTTATTTTAGCATCACTTTTTACTATCAAATAGTTTAGTCTTTTTACAACTTCATTAATAAGGGGATTCATTTCAATCTCGCTAGTGACCACATCCCGTTTTACGATGGTTACCAAAAGGAGTAGCTCGCTTACTATATTGCTAAGTTTTCGACTGCTGGATGCGATTTCTTTTAAATAGGATTTTCTTTCTTCCTCTGTAAATGTATGTCTTTCATCCGTTAGAAGTTCACTGAAGCCAACTACACCCACCAGGGTATCTTTCAAATCGTGCGCAACAGTATGAGCAAATGAATCCAATTCTTCATTCTGTTTTTTTAGCTGGTTTTCCAATTCCTTTCTTTTTGTAATATCTGAAACAAAAGCAAGCCCTAGCCTGCCTGCATCCGTAACAAGGCTGCTCAAACCGATTTCTACCTGAAATTCTGTCCCGTTTTTGCGAACTCCAGTAAGATCAATTCCTTTACCCATCTGCCGAATCCTGGGTTCACTATAGTATTTATCCACGTGGGATGCATGTGCAGTATGATATTTCGAAGGAATTAATAGGGATAATTGTTTGCCCACAAGTTCATCTTGTTTGTAACCAAATATATTCTCCGCTATTTTATTTATCAGGATAATTCTTGAGTCGGAATCTATAATTACTACCGCTTCTGAAAGGGATTCCAACAGCGTTTTAATTGTAATATCTCCCTGTAAAATACCTGCTTTAAAGGAGACCTCCTTTTGAATTATTAATTCTTCTTTAAGCAGATCGATTTCCTCTCTTAACTTTGACTTGTTTTTCGAATTCTCAGATTCAAATGTATCTTCTGTGAAATTCATAATTAGTTATGTATCTTAATTTTAGAGCAAAGATACTAAAATTGTAAAATTGGTAATTCAATTACAATCCTGGATATTCAAATCCTTTTTGAATAGCATTTAGTTACTATTCTGAGTCCTCATGTTGTGACTCAGATGGGTGAAAAAAGTCCAAACATTTTCTTTTCTGAAATACCGACAATAAGGAGGTATCTGTTATCCGATTGGAGATTTGACAACTTTTTGAAAGTTGTCAAATCTTATCTGTAGAACTGCACTTCATTTTAACCCTTTTTATGCAATTTTGTACTCCACAAGCAAGTTGAATATCAATTTTAGTTTTGAAAAACAAGCACTCAACCGCCTGCCCCCGCAACTGCTACAGCACTTGTAGCTTCATTGTTCATGTGGATGATAATAAAGTAGTCCATATTGAACCTCATCCTGAAAATAAGACAACGCCCGAAGGTGTATGCCTCAAAGGATTGAGCTATGTGGAAAGAGCAAATTCTTCGGACCGATTATTATATCCATTAGTTAAAGACAAAGAGACAGGAAGATTTGAAAGAATCGCTTGGGAAGACGCTTATTCTTTGCTTATAGAAAAGTTGACTTATTTCAAAGAAGAGTTTGGAAACCACAGCGTCTTTTTCCTCACTGGAAGTGGAATGGCCGGTTTGCTAAATAATGTCAGCAGCAATTTCTGGAAATTGTTCGGTGGTTGTACACTGCACTACGGAGACCTTTGCTGGCCTGCAGGATTGGAAGCAGTCCGATTGACACTGGGTGAAAACAAACACAATGCCCCATGGGATCTGAAACATGCCAGGCTGATCATTTTCTGGGGGAAAAATCCAGCTGAAACCAATGTGCAGCAAATGATTTTCGTAGAGAAAGCACAGGTCGATGGAGCCAAAGTCATTGTCATTGATCCCCGAAAAACGGAGAGCTCAGAGCGAGCCGATTTATTAATTCAGCCCAAACCCGGAACAGATGCTGCGCTTGCTTTGTGCATTGCTAATATTCTAATTGAAAATGATCAGATTGATAATGAATTTATCGAAAAGCATGTTCATGGTTTTGACGAATTTAAAAAGCATGTTAAGCAATTCTCTATAGAGAAAACTGTGAAGATAACAGGAGTCAAAAAAGAATTCATTTTAAAATTTTCAGAAGAAATTGGAAGCACCAAACCTATGACCATTGCCCCGGGTTATGGCATGCAGCGATTCAGCAATGGCGGACAAACAATCAGGGCAATTCTTGCATTACAAATTATTACAGGTAATATTGGCAAGTCGGGTGCAAATTTCCATTATGCAAATTTGCAGTCTTATGTATTTGATGAAGTGAAAGAACCTCTATCCTATTATCCTGACCATGATAATGATGCACCATTCAGACGTTCAATCAGTATGGCGAATTTAGGAGAAAATATGCTGAACTCAACTGGTCCTGAATTAAAAATGCTTTGGGTGGAAAGAGGAAATCCTGTTGCACAAAATCCAGACACAAATACGGTTTTGGCAGCCATTCGGAAAATGGAATATACCGTGCTTATCGATCAATTCATGACCGATACAGCCCTGGAGGCTGACCTGGTTTTACCTGCAAAAAACATGTTTGAGCAATCCGATATCATTGGTTCTTACTGGAATCCCTACATCCAGTTAAAGCAAAAAGTCACCAATCCTCCCGATGAAGTAAAACCTGAAACTGAAATCTATTGGGAATTAGCCCATAAGCTTGGTTTTGATAAAGCATTAATACAGGAAAATATTCCTGCTCCCGATGATGAAAGCATTGAAAGGTGGCTGAAAAATATATTGAAAAAACATCCTGAAATCAATTGGGAAAAGTTAAAGGAAGGACCTCAACTCGCTCATAATCACGAAGAAATTGCTTTTGCTGATTTCAAGTTCAAAACTGCTTCAGGAAAAATTGAACTTTTCTCAGAACAGGTTGAAAAGTTGTGGGGAATTAATCCTTTAGCGGATTACACTGAACCCGTTGAAAACGAGAGTACTTCAGAATTCCCGTTGCAATTATTGACACCCAATACAAAAAATCGCATCCATTCCCAGTTTGGAAATTTGAAGTCTATTTCCCAGTTCGATGAAAAACCATTTGTCCATATTAATCCATATGATGCAAAAGAAAGAAGTATTAAGCATGGTGATTTAGTAAAAGTGTTCAATGACAGGGGAAGTCTTGAGATCGAAGCCCGTTTTGATTTCGGACTCCGCCTGGGTTGTGTTTCCATCTACAATGGCTGGTGGTTGCAGGAAGGAGGAACTCCCAACCTGCTTTCCAAAGGAAGGGAAACAGACATGGGACATGGAGCTGCTTTTCATGATTGTATGGTGGAGGTTGAAAAATTAGGCTAATGCTGAGTAAGGAAATAGCTATCTTCAACACCAATTTTAAGCACATGAAAAAACTAAATTTTATACTCTTGGGATTAGGTATTGCCCTTGCCTCCTCCTCCCTGACATATTATTAACCCTGACAGGGTTGAAAACTACACTTTCTTCAACTTCCACTTTCCCCTCCTGAATATAATGACTGCTATTATAGTCATCACACTTTCAGCAACAACTATAGCTATAAAAACGCCAGTTTCCTGAAATCCAGCTTGTATGGCCAGGTAATATGCCAATGGAATTTCAACCAGCCAGAAGGCGATCACGTTTATCCATGTAGGTGTTAGGGTATCTCCGGCACCATTGAATGAATTAATCATAACTATTCCGAGTCCGTAAAATATCAATCCCAATCCCATTATTCGTAAACATTGGCTTCCACTCACTATAACAATTGGGTTACTTGAAAATATGCCGATTAAAGCTTCGGGAATGGCCAAAAAGAAAACCATGAGAAATGCCATGACAATCATATTTACCCTGGCCACCAACCAGGCCGTTTTCTCTGCTCTATCAGGCTGATTAGCTCCTAAGTTCTGCCCCACCAAAGTGGCTGCAGCATTGCTTATTCCCCAGGATGGCAACAATGAGAATATAAATATTCTGATTGCTATTTGATATCCGGCAAATACATCACTTCCAAATGTGGAAAGGATACGGGCTAATCCAAGCCAACTGGCAGTTGCAATAAAATATTGACCTATGGTTCCCAGAGAAAGTTTAACCAATTGCCCGATTATTGAGAAGTCTACCTTAAAATCAGTTAATTTTAGTTTTATTCTATGTTTCCCGTTAAATAATAAATATACCTGGTAAACTACAGCCAGGCCACGACCAATATTAGTTGCAATGGCAGCACCTTCTATACCTAATTCAGGGAATGGTCCGATGCCAAAAATCAGCAAAGGATCTAAAATAATATTGATTCCATTGGCCAACCATAGTACACGCATGGCTACTGCTGCATCGCCTGCACCACGAAACACCGCATTAATAATGAAAAGTAACATGATAATCCCGTTCCCACCAAACATAATGGCAGTATATCCGCTCATATGTTCAATGATTTCATTTTCCGCTCCCATAATTCGCAATAAATCTGAAGCGAAAAACACACCCGGAATCGCTAATACTATTGAAGTAACAACGCCAAGAAGGATTGCCTGGATGGCAACTTTTGATGCCTCATCGTATTTCTTTTCACCAACTCTTCGAGCTATCATTGCGGTGGTCGCCATCGCATAACCCATCCCAATTGTAAAAATAACTGCCACTAATAAAGACTCTGTTAATCCCACTGTCGTGACAGCCTGTGTACTGATTTTGGAAACAAAATAGATATCTACAATTGCAAATACTGATTCCATTATCATTTCCAATACCATGGGAATGGATAACAGAAAAATCGCTCTTTTCATGCTCCCACGTGTAAAATCCTGGTCACTGCCTGCAATTGATTCTTTAATATCCAGGAATGCAAGTTTCCACTTTGATTGCTTACCGTTATTGATTGAATTTTGATCTAAGAGTTTCATTTTTGTTTTCGTTTGTGCTGATGTTCATCTGGTTTTAGTTTATTCATTGTTGAATTTAAATTGCTAAACAATGTACATATTGGTTTAATAAATATTGATAGGTTTTTCATCTTTTTGATTTTTAATGTTAATAAAATGGTTTTTGATATTTGAGAAAGCAAATAAACTTTCAGGAATCCATTTTTGGCGAAGCCAGCTATAAAAGAATTCCCTTCTTAAAGCAGAATAGGAGGAAGTCACTTCTCATTTTTGCAGAAGCGATTACCCTTATAGACTGAATTGAGATGAAAAGGTTGCCTCATGTATTAAAAAATTAGTGCTTCAATAAAAAAATATAAATTAACAGCATTATTAAATCATGCTTCCATGGTATCAAAACCCGGCCTGATACAAATTTCAGCATCAGGGAAAGCTTCCTGGACGAATCTGGCTAAATGATCCAAATGCAAGATGAATTTGAAAATTTCATTGTGCTTTTCAGGCATTTGTTTACGCATTTCTTCCCAGGCACCAATTGACCGGTGGATCCCTATCAATGCCACTTTAGCAGATCCATCCGAATCTTTGGGATAGCCTTCAGGTGGCTCTTCTATCCGGCCTTCTTTGCTGCTATACGCTCTGCTCAGTTTCACCTGAATCTGGAATTGATACCAACTGATTATATCAAGTGCTTCCCTGATCCTGAGTAATTCCTCCTCTGTTTTATTATCAACTACAATTCCATCTGATTTTTTCCAATAGCTTTCTTCAAAATCGGATATCCAAGCATGACTACTCATTCCATATTCTTTTGCAGCTTTCACCAGAGGCAAGTCCTTAATTCGTTCACGCTTTTCCTTCCTCTCATCTTCTTCTGAATCTTCTTCAGTGAGTTCATTCAAGTCAATATCAAATTCCTCAGCGATATCTGAAATAATTTCCATGGCATTCTTGAAATTTTCTTTTATCATGTCCCAGAAAATTTCATTTTCATCATCCGTATTTAATTTTTTCCGTGTTTTTTCCCGAAACTCATTTTCATCAAAAAAAAGCCGGCATCGTGCAGTCATATAACACCTTTCACACCATCGGTCACAATAGTTGAAAATGCCGGAGATAAAATAATTTTTAGATTCATTTTTCATAAAAATACTTTAAAGTCAATTTGTTTTATATTGTTTCTTTATCAGCATCTCTTCCAGCTGCACCAAATCAATGTTATTCTGATGCCATGTTCCCATCCATTTTGCACAACGGTTTGCATTCAATGGATGTCCGATCACAGTGAATCCTGCTTTATCGCACATTCTCATACCATTCATAAGTTCAGGAATGCAGGCAATTCCCAGAACACCCAAAGTTTCATTTTTTGAATGATGCCTTTTAAAAATCGGTTTAAGACTTTTTCCACTCCAGATATAGGCTGTTACACCTTGCTTTTTAAGAAAGTTTGAAATAATTCCGATCAAGCATGATTTTGTACATTCCTTACATACTTTGTCGAAATCCTCTTTTTTAGCTTTACAATCCAAGCATTCATCCCGTAAACAATATGGCAAAAAAGCTATTTTTTTTTCACAATCCTGAAAATTCTGGATATTCATCCTGTTCAGGATCCCAATCTCCAACATGTATAAATGATGCTGCTTTTCAGTGGTCCAAACCACCTGCTCCCTGAGTTTTAACCAACTTAATTTTTTTAAGTGATTCCCTGCATTTGGTGTGTATATGGCCAGCTTTTCAAACAATAAGTCTGTGATTTTATTTGAAAGATGATTGTCTGCTTTATTTTTAACAAGCACTCTCTTAAGAAATGGAATCTGACTCAGCTCCCTGCATTCGCCTACCAGGGATTCCAAAGTATATTCGCGGAACAGCTCATCAATGATTTTTTCAATACTATTGAAATATTGATAAGTGGTAATGCCATCACCAAATAAGCTATAGGTTTGTCCCTGAACCGGTGAGTACGTATTTCTGAAAAAAGGGAAAGTCATGTGAGTTAAACGTCATTGAAATTATTTGTTGTTATATTAGTTCCACTAACTTTGTTTCATGTCAAAGATAACACCTGAAATTAATTGACCTCACAGCTTTATTTTAATTATGCTTACAAAAGTTGCGAGCTTGTGTTTTACAAAGACATAAGAGAATGGAAAGGGTAGCAATTAAATCTCAAAGCAAAGGATTCATTTTCGATCCCAACAGATGTGTCGGATGCCAGGCTTGCGTTTTGGCCTGCCAGTTTGAGAATAAAACAGAACTTCCTTATAATTGGCGCAGTGTATATAAATCCAATTCATTTACCCAATCTCAAATTCCCTTATTCTATCTATCGCTTGCCTGCAATCATTGTGAGTTTGCTCCTTGCATGAAAGGCTGCCCGACAAATGCTTATTCCAGGGATCTACAGACAGATGCTGTGTTAATTGACAGCAGAAAATGCATGGGTTGCAGCTATTGTTCCTGGCTTTGCCCCTATGATGCACCAAAGATGCAAAATGGTCTCATGCAAAAATGCCATTACTGTGAGCATCGCCTGAAAGAGGATCAAAAACCAGCTTGTGCCTTAAACTGCCCTGTCGGAGCACTGGATTATAGAGAAATTGAGCTTCAGGATCATAAGCAAATCCCATTTTTTATAGAGACCGGTATAAAACCTAAGATAGAAATAAAAGCCCTGAATGAAAACAGAAAAAAGCCAGAAATGGATATGCATGCCGTTTCAAATACACTTGAAATAGATATTCCCGAAGCTGAAATAAAAGAAAAAATTCAATTGAAGGATGAATGGCCATTGGCTCTTTTCAGTTTCATAACAGCTGTTTTAGTTGGCTATTACTTTTCCTGCCTGGCTGGAAATATTCCATTCTATCCAATCCCGTTTTTTGTTGCCGCTCTTGCAGGCTTTGGAGTAAGTCTGTTACATCTTGGGAAACCCGGCAGGGCTTTCCATTCCATTTTGAATTTCAAGCATTCCTGGCTGAGCAGGGAGATTATCTTTTATATTCTATTTTTCGGAATTATGGCTTTTGGCTATTTTGTTGATATCCGGTCTGTCTTTTTACTTGTTTTATCCATTGTCCTTGGTCTGCTTTGCCTGGTTTCAGCGGACCTCTTATACAGTAAAACGGGTACTTCAAAAAAAATCTTTTTTCATAGTGGTGGAACTGTTTTTATTGCACTTTTTGTGTTCCTGATTTCTTTCCCGGACCTACTCATCCTCGTGGTATTAGCCAAAAATTTAATCTACCTGATTCGGAAGTTGTTTTTTGTTAAAAAGAATGATCAAAAGCTAATGAACTTAACCGTGATTAAACTCTTCTTTGCCATTGTGATCCCTGTCATTGCTTATCCCTCAAACATGCTCATAGTAATTGCTTCGCTTCTTATCAGTGAACTATTGGATCGCTTTGAATTCTATTTGGAATTAAGGATAATGACTCCTGAAAAACGAATGAAAGAATCAAATCATTGAGCTTATGTGTGCCTTGAAATCCTGAGTTATGCAAACGAGTGCCCTTATTCCTGCAACTGCCCTCCCAGTTTGCATCATTCCTGCGCAGGCAGGAATCTCTTTATCGCTCAATGTTGAATGAGATTCCGGATATCCTTCGTCCTTCAGGATTCCGGTATGACGGGTTTTGGGTTAAGTTTAACTCACCCCCTAAGCCCCTCTTAATAAAATCAGAGACCGGGGAATAGATTCTACTTCAGATAATATTATTTTACAAAACTAACTTTCTTGTCTTAATTTGGAGTTAACCCCCAACCAGATAAATCCTCTTTCAAATAACTAAAAATCCCCTCTAAGCGACAGAATAAAGTTTCTGCCCGGAGCAACAATTCCTGAAGAATAAGGCCTGTAACGAAGATTGGTCAAATTTTCCACTCCGCAATTAATTTGAATATTCGAGTTGATCTGGTACATGGCTTTAAAATTCAAAGTGCCCCATGCTGGAGAATAGGGATTCCCAAATTCATCCGTAGCATACATATAAGCTTTGTTTCTTTCGGAAGGAGGCAGGTTTTTATAGGAAATCATGGCATTATAACGCCCATACAGATCGGCCCTGAACTTTTTGAACATATACACGAAATGCAGACTTCCAAATGCAGGAGCTGCATGACGCAATGGAATATAATTTCCACTTTCATCATCTTTCTCTACTCCTTTAGTATAGGTGAAATGCGCTTTGATAATGATTGGCGTACGAATATCTGCATTTACACCAAAATGAAATCCATAAACATATGCTGATCCTGTATTCACCAAAGCCTGAACACGACTCATTTCTCCATCATACAAAATGGAATCCATGGAATTAAACTGGAAATCTCTGCGCACCATGGCATTGACCAGGTAAGTTGAAAAAGCTGTTGCTTCAAATTGAAGATACTCACCGAACGACTTTTCAACTCCTAAATCCAGGTTATAGGCATATTCGGATCTTAAATCCGGGTTGGGAACAACCACAGATCCCGGTTCAGAATCAAATACTTTTCCCATATCATCTATATTGGGGGCTCTGAATCCTGAAGCTAAACTGGCATTGATTTGCCAGCTTTCATCCGGATGATACGCCATTCCAATACTGGCATTTACAGCCCCTGTATGCAGTGTAATTTCTTCAAAGGGAAAAGGATAAAATGCGGTGTCGAAGTCAGACTGGATATAAACACGGCTATATCTTAAGCCCGCTACCAGGGATACTTTTTTACTTATAATCTTCTTATAGTTTGCATATAAAGCCAGGCTCATATACAGGGAACCATCGGGATAGCGGCTGGCATTATTATTCTGTTCCCCGGTCCGAATGTTCAATACATTAGCTGTTGATTCGAGAGAATTCACTGAGCCATCCAGGCCATAGAAAAGGTATGAACTTTCATTTATTTTATTCTCCAAATCGTAATTCAGTGAATATATCGTGATATACTCAAAGCGATTATACCGATCGTCATTCCATAGTTTCCTGTCGTGCCGGCTTTCTTTATAATCCTGACGTGCAAGAATTATTTTATATTGATCCGAAAATCTTTTTGGTTTTTTATTGTGATAGCTGAGTGAATTCATGATCCACGTTTGAGGGCCATAATACCACTCTGCGAATTTGAGATTTGAATCCGGCTTCATAATATATTGAGTCAGGCGGTCATACCTGGGAACATCTGATGATTTTGAATAATGAAATGAGTAAACCCAATCTGAAAAATCATTCGGTCTGAACCTAAATTTTTGCATTAAATTCAACTGGTTGTAAGCTGTTTGAATTTGCTTGTTTACATTCGAGTTCGTAAATACATGGTCGCTGTCATTAATTCTATGAACATACTTTTTCCTGGTGTATTCATCAAAACCCACATTCCCCATTAGCAAGTCGCTGAATTCACTGTAGGTAAAACTGGTCACACTGGCAAAGCGACAACGTCCATAATTTAAATCAAAATGGGATGTTCTTTCATGATTTGCAGAAGAATATCTCATCCAGGCTGAACCGCTATACTCCGATACATTCGCCACTGATAATTTTGGTTTGATGGTATGAAAATCCATGACTCCACCAAGTGCATCGCTACCATAAATTACTGATCCAGGTCCAAAAATAATTTCAGTACGGTCTATTGCAGCGGCATCCAGTGAAATGATATTTTGCACATTGCCGCTTCTGAAAATGGCATTATTCATTCTTACACCATCTACCACAATTAATAAGCGATTTGCAGCAAATCCCCTGATCATAGGGCTTCCACCTCCCAACTGGCTTTTCTGAACAAATACTTCTTCAGAAATCGTTAACAAATCAGCTGCAGTCTGAGGATTTTCAAAAGCAATGTGTTTCTCATCCAATAATGAAATCTTAACAGGGACGTCCCTTTTACTTTGGGTCCATTTGCTGGAGGTCACTTCAAATAATGGCAATCTGATAGCACTTTCAATCATTTGTACTTTGAAACCCGCTTTTTTTAATTCAAAATAAGAGGTAACTATTTTTTTATAGGATTGACGAAGGAAAAGAATACTATCATTTTTCGAAAAATGACTAATATCCACCAATCCAAGTGAATTACTTATAACGGATTGACCCTGGCAGTAAACATATACGTCCTGGAGAGGCTGAAGGTTTGTATTATCAAGAATTTCAACCTTTTGAGCATAAATTGTGATGGTAAATGCTGCAAATAAGAAAATAAATAGGGTACTCTTCATTAAGTGATCATTCTTGATGTTTGCTTATTAATTGATTAAGTAACCGCTTGTTGCAAAAATCGGACAAAATCTGTCTTTTTGTTAATTAGCAAATGTTTTTAGCTGTTAAGTTGAAAATGAGGAAATTTGAAAAATAAAAGTTTATAACCTTTATTAATTCTAGCATGGAAAAGAACAAAATAAACTCGAATCTAATCCCAATATTTGATGATGCAGGTTTTTACTTTGAACAGGTGGAAGACCTTAAAAATGCTTTCAAAAGTGAGCTTGAGCATCCCCATGAACCTGAATTTTATATATACAGCCGTTATCGCAATCCAGTGGTTGTTGCTGCAGAAAAAGAACTCATGAAACTGGAAGGAAGCAAATGGGCATTGCTAACGCAATCAGGAATGTCGGCTATTGATTTGGCATTATCTGTCTTCCATAAAGGGGAAAAAACAAGACCCTGGTTATTCTTTAGCGAGATTTATGGTGGTACTAACTCCTATATAGACCTGATTCTCAAAGAGAAAAGGGGCATTGATGTGCATACATTTTACTCCGAAAATGGATCCTATGATATGGAAAAACTGGAAAAAATACTGGACGGCATAAAGCCGGAATTAGTATATTTTGAGGCTGTTTCCAATCCCATGCTGATTGTTGCTGATGCTCAACAAATCATCGCATTGGCTAAAAAAAAGGGTGCAAAAGTAATCGTGGATAATACATTTTTAACACCTGTTTTATGGAAACCCCTTGCGGATGATGCAGACCTGGTCATTCACAGTGTTACCAAGTACCTGGCCGGTCATGGAAACCTGACTGCTGGGGTAGTTATGGGCAACGATACTGACTTTCTATCTCAAATGATAGAATATCGCAAATGGATTGGTCATATGCTGAGTCCTTCGGATGCGTCCAGGTTAATCTCTTTTCTTAAAACCTTTGAAATCAGGTTTGCAAAACATTGTGATAATGCCCTGGAACTTGCCCTATTGCTTGAAAAAAATCCTCGAATTGAAAAAGTACATTATCCAGGTCTGTCTTCACATTCCACTTACAATAACGCTATTAAACTTACAAAAGGAAAAGGCTTTGGGGGTATAATCACTTTTGATCTAGCAGGGAAAACCAATGAAAAAAAGGGGAATTGCAGCCATTTTATCGAACATATAAAAGAGCATATCCCAATAGTTCCTACACTTGGGGATGTAGATTCCATTCTTCTGCCAGTAGAGGCCGTTTGGGGTGAAAAATATCCTTATCCTGGTATGATCAGGTTATCCGTTGGAGCTGAGCCTATTGAAGAATTGAAGGAATATGTTTTAAAAGCATTGGATCAAATTCAGAAGTAATTACCCTGTAAGCCAGAAACCTGCAACATTGACGTGCACCAAACTCCAACCTGATAACCTCAAAACCATCAACCTTTTAACCTCTTAACTTTTAACCTTCAACCTTATTACTCCTCGATCAAATTCAGCACATAAGCACTCTTTACAAAGATGATAGGCGGTAAATCACTGTATTTATTGATCTCTTTGTTAAAAAAGAACTCGTTTATTTTAAAATATTTCTTGCCTGATTCACTGGTATAATTTCCCGGTAAGCCCATCATAATTAAATTGGCTTGTGAAGAATGCTTCCTCAATGTTTCCATAAAATCTTCATCGGCAAAGGGCAAAATAACGACCTCTCCTGAGAGCCTGGAATATTGAAGCAAATCCAGCATCTCTTGACGGGATTGTTCTGCATCATCGTCAGGTCCCAGTTTCCTGATAATCCTGATATTCTCGGGAACCCTGTCCTCTGAACTTTTTATAATGTAGGCCAGTAATACCATCAGATTCCCATTTTTCTCTCCCCTCCACCAGATATCAATATCATTTATGAGGTCCAGTTTTACGCTATTTCTTATCAAAAGGAAATTCTTTTTAAGTTCCAGCACTTTGTTAATGATCTTGACTGTATTTACATTTGACTTATACTCCAGCAGAATGGAATTGGATTCAATTCCACCAAAATTGATAGACTGAATCATCGTCAATATAGCCTCCGTTTTATCAGAAACCTGTAAAAGGGAAGTGGGAATTCCATAGGATAAAACATCCTGCTCTTTTCCTTTTCTTCCTTCTTTACTGATAATATTCATGTCCACGATTCCTTTATAATCAGCAATTTTGCGAGCCAGGTAAGCAATTTTATCCGGGTTGTCCCCTTTAGAGTCAAAGGATATCGCTGTCAGTATGGGTCGCCAGTTTTTACTCCCCATCACAATTTTATGAAGGGCTTTCAAACCGCTGGCAACAAAACGAAAAACGACTCCCCACCAAACACCTTCCAGTTTGTTTTGGGATTTGTACTTCAGTATCAGGCGGAAAATAATGTACTGCGTAACGAAAATGATAACACCCACGAACAGGTTAAACAGGGCTATAGCCGCAATAGCTGCAAGGAAACCATAAAAAGAAATGGCCCAGTGATTCCATGATGTCGGCCTGAAAGTTGGATTTTTACTCACCCTTTCGAAAAATGCAGAGAGGTTCACCCAACCATAAACGATCAGAAAACTAATACCCACAATAGTTGCCGCCACCATGATATTACCCATCCAAATAATGCTAAAACCAATAAAGAAAGTTAGCAGGGTAGCATATCTTGGTTCTCTTCCGCCGGGTTTAAAATCTTTTGAGAGGAAACGGAACATTGGCGGAAGAATATGGTCCTTTTCCAAAGATTTTGCAGTTCGAGGAGCCGTCATGAAGAAACTTAAAGCAGATGAACTGGTTGCAAACAGTATCCCCAGCATCACTATTAATCCGGGGATATTTTCCGGGAATTTTTTTCCAAAACCTAGCAGGTCCGTTAATATATTTCCAACAGGACTGTTTCCTTCATACCCTGTTAACAAGGCCTCTTTACGCATGAGAGAAAAAACTATGGCAGCCAGTATATATACAATGAAAGTAACAATTATGGCCGAAAATGTTCCACGAACAAGACTTTTCTTTGGATCTTTCAGCTCACCACTCATTCCGACCCCTGCATCTATTCCAGTCACTGCAGGAAAAAACTGCGCAAACACCAAAAAGAAAATCGGTATGGTCAACTGCCTGTTTCCCACAATATTTATATCACTGAAGGAATCAACAAAAAGCGCCTGGTTGTTAAATTCAATTTGAAGAAAGGGCGAAATTAAAATAAAAACGACGCTGAAAATCAAAATAAACAAGATAGTCATCTGAATTTTAAGTGTAAAATCCGCTCCAATCATAACTATCGTAAAAAAGAGAATGAAAAAGAAGCTGGATAATACTTGTTTTTGGAACAGTACAGCTTCAGCTCCTGTTCCTGCAAAAAACGATATTTTGTTTAACAGTGGAGCCAACATAGGCTGCAAGGGCTCAGCAAAACCAATGCAATAAAATCCAATGGAGGCTGCCTGAGCAAGATAAAGCTGTATTCCTATGGATCCACCGAATGCCTTTCCGACAGATCGCTTACTTAAAGCATACATGCCTCCTCCACCAATATGGTTTAGATTGGTTGCACAATCAGATAGTGAAAAAGCGGTAGCAACCGTAACCGTATGTGACAAAACAATGATGATAAGAATTGTGAGTAGTCCTACATCTGCGACTAAAACCGGCAACAGGAGAAACAAGACAGTTCCAAGAATTGCCTCTGTAGAGGGCACAAATACCCCCTTGAAAGTTCCAAATTTTTTCAAAGATTAATAATTCAATTTTTAGAATTAGCTGCAATAAAAAGTGATGCACCAATGAATGCTGCATAGGTAGTTATTGCCATTTTTGAACTCATAAAATTAGGCAGGTAAAGAATAATAACAAACAAAAAAATCATTAGTGCCAGGCCAATTCCTGCAAATCGTGCTTTATAGTTAAGACCGATACTGATTCCAGCAATTATAAAAAGCACTCCGATCAGGTAAACCCATATTTGTGGAAAAGGAAAATAGTCAGGAATATAGGAAGCAATTTTTACAGTTTGAAGGAAATGATTGATTCCGTAGGCAACAAAAGAGAGTGCAAAAAGCAAACGGCCTGTCAAAGAGATTATTTTCATTTCATTTATTTTAGAATCAAGAATATTTCAATAATTATGCAAATTATTCATTATTAATTATACTGTCCAATAAATTTATCAACTACCCAACATCTTAAAACGATTATTAACAATAACAGAATAAGATAATATAGGCCGTTTTAAGGCTTTTTCCGAACTTTGATCAGATTTTCAATCCATCCTGCATGAGCAATACCCTCAACATCAAAGAAACAGCAAGACAACTGGGAATAACAACCACCACTGTGCTAAATTGGGAAAAACAGGGCTATTTAAAACCTGTTAAAGAGAACAATGTCCTGCAATATCAAAAACATCATGTGCTGCGATTGAAGGAACAAATCGAAAATGGAGAAATCGACCGATTAGCAAACCGGGCGAATAAAAAAAACTCCAGTCGACGTTTTGTTCCCGATGAATACTCCGGGAAACCGGAAGAGATCCCCCTGATTGAGAAAATTATTGAGATTGTACAAGCACATGAATTGCAGGTAGCAGAATGCATATTTGTTTTATGCCTGAATAGACTGGTTTATGAAAAGATCCTGGATGCATTGCCATTGGCTGAACTACTTAAATTTTACAACAAATCAAGCATAAGCGAAAATATTAAACAGGAATTGAACCTTTGGCAACTCGAGTTGGATATTGAGCCAAATCTTGAGGCATACCAGGAATTGCTGGATCTTCAGATCAACTTCAGCGGTGATTTGATCGGCACAATTTATCAGTCTATTTTAACTGAAGGACATAAGTCAAAAGAAGGTTCCTATTACACACCTTCTGAGCTTTGTGAAAATATGGCGGGTGAATATATGAATCAAATGAAGGGACAGATGAAAATCCTTGATCCTTGCTGTGGAACAGGTCCTTTTTTAATTGCAGCTGGAAAACAAATTCGTAAAATGGGCAGATTGATTAAACCGGAAAATATATGGGGTTATGATATAGATCCGATTGCAGTTAAAATTGCCCGTATCAACCTGATGATTTTATTCAGAGATTTTAACTTTAACCCGAATGTTTATCACAGGGACCTGATTTATAATTATACACTGGATGATAAAATCCATAAAAACAGGAAATTCGATATAATCATCAGCAATCCTCCCTGGGGTGCAGAATTTAAAGTCGAGCAACTGAGTTTTCTCAAAGAAAATTACCCGTCTATACTTACCCTGGAGTCATTTTCTTATTTTGTACTAATTGGACTGAACTTATTAAATACAGGTGGATTTCTCTCCTATATATTGCCCGAATCCATACTGAATATTCGGTTCCATAAAGATATCAGGCAATTTATTCTTCAAAATGCTAAAATCCTCAAAATTTTCAATCATAAACGCATTTTTAAAAATGTGTTTACACCCGTAATTCGGCTTGATCTTCAAAAAATTGCTGAACACAATAAAGGATTACCCATCATAAGCAATGGAACTTCCTATCAAATTAATTCGGCCAGATTTCAGCGCAACATCGATTTTGTTTTTGATATTTACAATACCGATAGAGATGCCGGAATAATTGCCAAAGCCTATTCGCTAAATCACACCTCCTTGCTGAAACAGGCTGACTGGGTATTGGGAATAGTCACCGGAAACAATAAAGAGTTGTTATCGAAGTCGCCTAAAAAAGGCTGGCAGCATATTTTAAAAGGAACTGACATTGAGAAATTCCACATTAAAAATCCCAGGCACTGGATCCAATATGACAAAGACAGGCTCCAACAGGCCGCTTCCCTTGCAAGGTATAAAGCAAAAGAAAAATTAGTCTATAAATTCATATCCAGCAAATTGGTATTTGCCTACGACAACAAGAAGCGCTTAAGTCTTAACAGTGCAAACATTGTCATTCCAAAAATACCAGGCTATCCATTAAAAGTGATCATGGCATTATTTAATTCCACTCTTTATCAGTTCATTTTTAAAAAGAAATTCTTTGCATTGAAGGTGCTGAGAAACCATCTTGAGCAACTTCCTCTTCCCATATTAAAATCGTCAAGCATAAAACAGATTGAAAAATTAGCTGATCGTTTGATATTGGCCTCAGCTGATGACGAATTATTTGCAGCCCGATTTGCAGAATTGGATGAGCTGGTATTTAATTTGTTTGGATTATTGCCGGAAGAAAGAAAGAGAGTTATTTCTGAAGTAGCAATTAACAGCAACCTGCAGGACTGATTTAAATCTTTAAATTCGTAGAATTATATTAATGTAATTACTTTGTTAAGTACTGTATATCCCCATTGGTTCATTTTGTTATGCATCTTCACAGCTGCAATCTTTGCTGTTTTATTGTATTATAAGAATTATTTCAGAACAGGAAAAAGCATGTTCTCATATCCTTCATGGATCATGCTCATAACCCGATTTATAGTCATTGCCTTAATCAGTTTCTTCCTTCTATCTCCCTTCCTTAAGAAAAATTTTAGAAAAGATGAAAAACCATTGCTGATCATGGCAGTGGATAATTCGTCATCCATCTTGTTGAATAAGGATTCATTGTATTATACAAAAACATTCCATGAAGATATTCTGGAACTAAAAGAGCAATTAAAGAGCAAATATAATCTGGCAGAATATACATTTGGGTCAAGGGTAAGGCCTGGAATTAATCTTGATTTTAAGGATCCAAGAACTAATATGTATGAACTGCTCGATCATATATATGAACAGAATGCGAATAAAAATATGGGCGCAATCATCATTGCTTCAGATGGTAATTACAATGATGGCCGCGATCCAATGGTCCTGGTCAATGACTTCAGAACACCTTTTTATACCATAGCACTCGGGGATACCACTCCTGCCGCGGATTTAATAATTAAAGAGGTTAGGCATAATCAAATTGCCTATTTAGGAAATGTGGTACCAATCCGGATATCAGTGAACGCTGAAAAGTTCAAAAATTCAAATATTGAGCTAAGCTTAACAAACAACAAGCGCGTAATCAAAAACTGGACGACAGGCATTAATCATGATAATTTCTCACAAACAATAGATTATCAATTTGATGCAAAAGAAAGTGGTTTGCAGCATTTTCAACTCCGAATAAAGGAAAAAGATGGAGAAATCAGTTTCGTTAACAATTACAAAGATTTTTATATCGATGTGCTGGAAAGCCGAAAACATATCATTGTGATTGCGAATTCCCCACATCCGGATATCAATGCCCTGAGACATTCAATTGGTAGAAATGATAACTACAAGCTGGAATCCGTTTTAGCAGAAAATTTAAGTCGCGATCCAAATCGATTCCAGGATCAATTAAAAAATGCAGACCTGCTTATCTTACACCAGCTTCCATCCAATGAATTTCCCCTGTACGAACAATTTGCAAATTTTGAACTGAACAAAACACCCTTACTACTTATATTGGGCAGCCAGGTATCTTTTCAAAAGCTGAATAATTTAAATCTTGGAATCAAAGTTCAGCATAGAAATAATGCATTTGAACAAGTATATGCAGTTCCCAATTCAGCCTTCAGTTATTTCAGTCTTAACGAGAAATTAAAACCGATTATACAGGACTTTCCCCCATTATTCTCGCCATTTGGGAAATACTCTATATCCCTGGAGCATGAGGTCCTTTTTTCACAAAAAATTGGTCAGGTTAAAAGTCCCTATCCGCTCATGGTTTTCATGCAGGATGTGGATAAACGAATTGGTGTAATTTGTGGTGAAGGCATATGGCGTTGGCCATTGGCAGAATATCGAATTAAAAATCAGCAGGATTTTTTCAACGACCTGGTTTTAAAAAGCATCCAATATATTTCAATCAAGGAAGACCGAAGGTATTTTCGACTGAAAGATTTTAGCGGGAACTTCTATGAAGATCAGTCCGTGATAGTAGGAGCAGAATTATACAATAAAAGCTATGAAAAACTGCAGGGTGCAAAAATAAGTCTTGACTTATTTCATGAAGGAAATGAAATGAATTTCCAGTTTATTGAAACCGATGATGGTTACCGGGCAAACCTGGGTTACCTGAAAGCAGGAAAGTATGCATTTCGTGCTGCAACCCTTAGTTCAGGAAGCAAACAGCAAATAAATGGAGAATTCATGGTTAAAAAAGTCGAGCTGGAATTCATCCGCACATTGGCCAATCATCAATTATTGTATAATATCGCGGAAGAAAATAATGGAGAAATGATCTATCCAGATCAATTATCAGATATTGAAAATTTAATCGATCAACTGGATCTCAAAAACAGGACAAGCTTTGAAATTGAATCACGGGATCTGATCGAATTAAAATGGCTGTTCTTCCTCATCATCGCCTTGCTTACAGCCGAATGGTTCTTTCGAAAATTCTTTGGTTCATATTAGAATTGCATACAATTAATTTATAATCCATCAGATTGATTTAGCAAAAATTCTGTTGGATAAAAAACCTGTTTTTCATAAATGGATATAATAATTATGTCATATCATCGTTGATTAGGTAAAATCAACAATTTATAAAAATGACAAGCCTATGCAACATAATTACACTGATGAGCAGTTACTCCTCTATCTATATGATGAATTGGATTCATTAGATTGCCGTAAACTTGAAACCCAAATTGAGCAGGATATCTTTCTAAAAGAAGATTATCAAATTCATTTACAAACCTTAAGCATACTTGACCAGGCATTTGTTAAACCAAATCCCACAAGTGTCGAGCTTATCCTCGATTACTCTAAATCCTCTAAAAGCACTGAAAAAATTAGTTGACAATTCAGTTCATCTTCTTATTCTAATCGCAATAGTCCTAATTTCTTTATCTAAATTCGCTGGACTAATTTTAATGATCTATGAGTCAAAATAGCAGTCGTAAAATAAATGTGGGTGTAATTGGAGATGCCGGTGTTGATCCCGGATCGGAGATTTATCAACTGGCCCTGGAACTAGGCAAAACGGTTATTGACAATGGCTATAGGATCTTAAGCGGCGGGATGTCCGGTATCATGGAGGCTGTTTCCAAAGGAGCAAAAAAGTCCACGAAATACTATGATGGACTTTGCATAGGGATACTCCCTGGATTTGATCCTCAATACTCCAACAAATATACAGATGTGGTGATTGCCACGGGACTTGATACTTACCGAAATGCTATTGTTGCAAACTCGGATGTGGTGATTGCCATGGGAGGTCGCGCAGGTACGCTATCAGAAATGGCTTTTGCCTGGACGTTTAAAAGAATGATTCTCGCCTATAAGGTACATGGCTGGAGCGGCAAACTGGCAGGAAGCAAAATAGATGACCGCAAGAGGATTGATTGGGAAGGGGATAAAGTCTTTGAAATTTCAAATGCAGATGAAGCGATCAATTTGATAAAAAAACACTTACATCATTATGATAAAAGACACTATAGTATTATTTCTGCAATGAAAGAAAACCAATACCGCCTTTGATCAGAAGGCTGTTAAGTAGAATAATTTATAAAATTGTTATTAAAATTTCATTTTTTGGATTCTAATTGTATCATCGATTACTTTTTGAATACAAGCTGGCGAAAAATATATCTTAGAAAAAGCTGGCTATTTGCATCATTCATTTGTCTTATTACTGTTTACTTTTGCTCTGTATAATACCATTGTATTACCTATTGAATCTTTGTTTTGACTCATAAGATTATCATATACACAGATGGTTCGTCATTAGGCAACCCCGGCCCGGGTGGATACGGCATCGTACTTAAATTTGGTAACAAAAGAAAGGAACTATCCAAAGGATTTTTTAAAACTACCAATAACCGGATGGAACTTCTAGCTGTTATTGATGCCTTAAAAAGCTTGAAAAGAAGGGATCTGGATATTCTCATTCACAGTGATTCTTCTTATGTAATAAATGCTGTGGTTCAAGGATGGCTATTTGATTGGGAGCGAAAAGGATTTAAAAAGACAAAGAATACCGATTTGTGGAAAGATTTCCTAAAGCTCTACAAGACTTATAAAATTGAGTTCAATTGGGTAAAAGCACATGTGGGTATAGCTGAAAATGAGCGCTGTGATCAATTAGCAAAAGAAGCTGCAGAATGTCCTACTGAAAGAGATCTGATTTATGAATCAAAAAATCCGAATTAATGTATTTCTATATTCTTAAAACAGGGATCAAAGTAAAATCTAAGCTATATTCGTAAGAAAATTAATTAATCCTCATTGGATTTTTTGAATGGCAAAATTAAAAAGCATATATATCTGTCAGAATTGTGGTGCAAATTCAGTCAAATGGCAGGGCAAATGTAATAGTTGCGGTGAGTGGAATAGCTTTATTGAAGAAATAGTCGCTGCTAAAAAAAATCCAGTAAAACTTCCTTCTTTATCATCAACTACAACTGAATCCCTGGCTAATTATGAGTCACTGGAACTTCAGCGGATTCTTCTTCCTGATCTGGAGATGAATAGAATAATTGGAAACGGACTCGTTCCCGGATCACTGGTTCTGCTAGGAGGAGAGCCAGGGATTGGTAAATCTACCCTGCTCCTTCAGCTTGCACTTAAAATGACAGAAAAGGTTGTTCTTTATATTTCAGGTGAAGAAAGCATTAACCAGATCAAACTCAGGGCTCAGCGTATTGGTTTAGTGAACCCAAACTGTCATTTACTTCCAGAAACCAACTGGGAAAGCATTTCACAGGTGATTGATTCCATATCCCCCAAAATGATCATTATTGATTCCATTCAAACACTGAGCAGCTCCATGATAGAAAGTACTGCAGGCAGTGTACCCCAAATCAGGGAATGTACTGCCCTCATTTCCGATATGGCCAAGAAAAAAAATATCTCCGCGTTTTTAATAGGACATATTACAAAAGATGGATATATTGCCGGGCCGAAAATTCTCGAACACATGGTAGATACTGTTCTTTATTTTGAAGGGGACAGGAACTATGATTATAGAATTTTGAGAACCATCAAAAATCGCTTTGGATCTGTTTCAGATATTGGCATTTATGCCATGAATGAAAGAGGGCTTGAAGCAGTCCTCAATCCTTCTGAAATTCTTCTTTCCCAGAGAGATGCTGATTTAAGTGGAATTGCAATTGCTGCAACGTTGGAAGGAATTCGTCCCATGCTGATTGAAATTCAGGCTTTGGTAACTCCCAGCTATTATGGAACTCCACAAAGAACATGCACTGGATTTGATAACAGGAGACTTTCCATGTTACTTGCCGTATTGGAAAAACGTTGCGGACTAAAAATGATCTCACAGGATGTATTCCTGAATATTGCGGGTGGAATCAAAGTCGAAGACCCATCCACTGATTTGGCCATTTTTGCCGCCCTGGTTTCTTCCTTTTATGATAATGCTATCATTAATAACAGCTGTTTTTGTGGAGAAATCGGACTTTCCGGAGAGATCAGACCAGTTCGTCAGCTTGAAAAGAGGATTTCAGAAGCCGAAAAACTAGGTTTTGAAAGAATATTTATTTCAAGTTATAATAAAAATTATCAGAAGCTAAAAGGCAGGATAAAAATAATTGCCCAACAAAGCGTTCAGCAAGTATTAAAAAGCATTTTTACAAAAAATGAATAAGCTCCTCTTCATATTGTTGATCCTTATTTCAAGCTTGTGTCCGCTGAAGTCTGAATCGCAAATTGCAGATAGCAATAGCCGCATTAAAGTAAAATTGGATAGCATTTTTTCAGGATTCTCTGCCTATTCATTTCTGGCTAAAGAATATCTTTCTGCGGATGATGCGGATGAAAACCTGGTTATTTTTCATAAAAGACATGAAAGTCCCTTTTCAAATTCCCAAGTGTTTATAGGCTTTATTGTTCTTTTCGCAATTATTCTTTTTATTCGATTAGCAAGTCCGGAGTATTTTAGGGATCTGTTTCTTTTCGCTATCAACGGAAATTATTTGTTAGCAAATCACCATAAGAGAAATGATTTTTTATTAATTAATAATATATTATTAGACGGGGTATTTATCGTTATTTTAAGCGTTTTATTTTTTAATTTATTTTCAGGTTATATCCCATTACGTTTAGAAGAATTATTCATTGGAATCACTCTCTTCATTGTTGCACAAATAGTATTGGTTTTTATTAGCTACCGCACTTTTTTTAGTTCTGCTATTTTTAATATCCATCTCACTAATTTACTAATTTTCAATCGGGTACTTGGGATCATTTTAACACCGGCTGTTTTTATTGCATCTTACCTGAATGATGCCTACCAGTATATATTTCTCACTATTTTGTTTTTTCTGGTCGTCTTAATCGTTGTATTCAGAGTGTTCCGTGTGTATTTTTTAATAAAAAGATCCTATGATTTTAATAGTATCTATATAATTTTATATCTTTGCGTTTTTGAAATATCACTCTATTTGCTCATAATAAGAGAATTTAGCTGGATTACAAATTTAAAGCTATAAAAATTGAGAATAAAGAATATTTTAATTTCGCAACCGGAGCCCCTGGATAAGAAATCTCCTTTTACTGATTTAGCAGATAAGTACAACGTAAAAATTACGTTTAAAAAGTTTATTCGAGTTGACCAGGTTCCTGCTATGGAATTTCTAAAGGAAAGAATCCATATTCTTGATCATTCTGCCATCATCATGACCAGCCGGACTGCCATTGAAAATTTCTTTCGGATTTGCAAAGAAACCCGGGTTGAAGTTCCTGCTAATATGAAATTTTTCTGTATTAGTGAGGCTTTTGCTTTGTATTTGCAAAAATTTACCACTTATCGTAAGAGAAAAATTTTCTTTCCAAAAACAAAAGATAAGAGTATAAAGGATATCATATTAAAACACAGGGAGGAGAAGTTCTTCTTTCCCTGTTCCAATATCAGCAATAGTGATATTCCTGAATTCATGGAAAAGGAAAACATTCCGTATACCACGGGAATTTTATACAAAACTGTTTCTGAAGATTTAAACGATATAGAAATCAGTGGTTTTGATATCATCTCATTTTTCAGTCCTGCAGGGATTACTTCATTGCATGAAAATTTTCCCAATTTCGAACAAAGGGATATTAAAATTGCCTCATTTGGTGAAAACACTGCAAAAGCAGTTACAGACTCTGGTTTAACTCTTAGTATTGAAGCTCCCACCCCGCAGGCTCCTTCAATGAAAATGGCTCTTGAGCAATTTATCAAGAATTTCAATAAATAATTGAAAATTAATACCTCAAGGCTCTCGGTTATATACAATTTTTCATATATTGCATTCGTTTTACTACATGATAGTAAAGGGTTTTCAACGATTAATTCAATTAATATGAGAGTAAACAAATTACACTTCTCAGGATTAATGATACTTATCTTGCTGTTTTCAGGCTCTTATCAGCTTAAGGCTCAGCAAGATCCGCTGTATACCAACTACATGTTTAACAAGTTGGTTTATAACCCGGCTTTTGCAGGGACTAATCCTGAATTCATTTGTGCTACTTTCCTCCTTCACAACCAGTGGGCAGGTTTTGGCAGCGATGCAGATGACTATGTTGGTGCTGCTCCATCTACCAATTCATTCAGTCTTCACGCACCTATTCCAAACAATAATACCTTGGGAGGAATTGGCTTATATGTCATTAATGATGTGCTGGGCTATGATTTAACTACCACAGCCAATATTGCATTTTCATTGAAAAGATATTTTGGCTTCGGGGCAGTCTATTTAGGAGTGAACGGAGGAATAATACAACGCGGAATTAATAATACATTCTGGAGATTTCCGGACCCTAACGATCCGGATATACCCCAGGGAGAGCAAAATGGCATATTACCTGACCTTGGAGTAGGTCTTTACGTTTTTTCACAAAACAGGTTTTTTGCAGGAATTTCATCCCAGCATTTACTTCCCGGTCGATTCAATTGGGGAGGTCCTGAAAATGAACTCGTTAACATTTCATATATAACTGCAGGCTATTCATTTCTGCTGCCTTCAAATCCTTTGATTGAATTTCAACCATCCATACTTTATAAAATCGATAAAGCTAAGAAACAATTTGACGTAAACTTGAACGTCATGTACAAAGATAGATTTTGGGGAGGATTACAGTACAGGCAAGGGGATGCAGTTTCAGCCCTGGTTGGCCTCAAACTAACTGATAACCTGAAATTTGGATATTCATATGACTTAACAACAACTGAGCTTAACAAATACAGCCAGGGTACACATGAGGTACTCATCAGTTATTGTTTCAAAATTGTTATTAAACCTCGAATAATTATCCCAAATATTATCTGGACACCCAGGTACCTTTGACAATATATTTGTGGATAACTCGTTTAATAAAAACAATTAAAAAATGAAATAAAAGTTAGCTGAAAATAATAACTGTGAATTAATTGCGTTAATATTTTGGTTAAAATAAATTAAATTATAATTTTGCTCATTGATTAATTATCAACATCATGAGAGTGTATAAAAATATCAGGCTATTAACTTTCGGAACCATCTGTCTTGGTCTAATTCTTCAAAGCTGCGGTCTTAACAATACGAAAGGCCAACTGGTAGGAGTAAAAGGCCGGATGATCTGGAATCACCCACAGCCATTCGGTACGGTCAATATCCCCACTGGTACTTACCATATGGGTCAAAGTGACCAGGACATTATCTATGCATTGACTTCACGGCCAATGCAGGTTACGGTTCAATCATTCTTTATGGATGATACTGAAATTACAAATAATGAGTATCGCCAATTTGTGCATTGGGTTCGTGATTCCATGTCAAGGAAAATGCTGGGAGATGAATATGTACTCGAAAATAATAATGGAGATGAGTATATCAATTGGAAAACCAAACTTAGATACAGCGACCCGGAAGTAAAAGAAAACATTAGTGAGATGTTTTACCAGGGTGACGATATTTTTGAAGGAGACATTTATGAGTTTGACATTCGTGGATTTATCTATGATTACCACTGGATGGATTTACACGAAGCTTCAAAAAGAATTTATTATGAAGATACTCGAAAAGGGAATCCTCCGAGCAGAAGCACATTCCGTAGAGATGAAAAGGTAAGGGTTTATCCAGATACACTCTGCTGGATCAGGGACTTTACCTATTCATTTAATGATCCTTTAACTCAACTCTATTTTTACCATCCCGGATACGATGAATATCCTGTTGTAGGAGTCAGTTGGAAACAAGCCAAAGCATTTGCCCACTGGAGAACAAAATACTTAAACGATTACTATAAATCTATTGGAATGCCAAAGGTTAATGACTTCAGGCTTCCTACAGAAGCAGAATGGGAATATGCAGCACGAGGTGGAAGAGACTTTAATCCCTATCCATGGGGAGGTCCATATTTAAGAAACAGCAAAGGTTGTTTCCTTGCTAATTTCAAACCTCTGCGTGGAAATTATAGTGAAGATGGAGGATATTATCCGGTAAAGGTAACTTCCTATTTCCCTAACGATTACGGATTATATTGTATGGCAGGGAATGTAGCTGAATGGACAGATAACGCATATAATGAAGGAATAAATGCAGTTATCGATGACATGAATCCATATTATTACTTCGATGCTTCAGAGGATGAAAATGGAAGTATGAAAAGAAAATCAATTCGTGGTGGGTCCTATAAAGATGTTGGATATTGGTTGCAAAACGGATCCAGATCATTTGAATTCCAGGATACAGCAAAAGCTTATGTAGGTTTTCGTTGTGTAATGACTTACATGGGACGGTCCATTAAAGACAAGAATTCTAATTATTAATGCATTATTTAATCTCTTAATAAAATCTAATTAAACATGGCAAAGGCGAAAAAAGAAAAGAAAGAAAGATCAGGGAACTTTTTTGAAAGTAAAGCTTTTAAATCTTTCATGGCAAAATTATATGGATGGGGTGCAGCAGTCGTTATCCTGGGTGCTCTCTTCAAAATTCAGCACTGGAAAGGTGCCGGATTAATGCTTACCTTGGGTCTTTCAACAGAAGCACTTATTTTCTTTATCTCAGCATTTGATAAACAAAAGGAATTTGACTGGTCTCTGGTTTATCCAGAATTGGATGATGAGGGCGAAGGCATGGAATTAAAAAGAAGCGTTTCAGCTGAAATTGACAAAATGCTGGAAGATGCAAAAATCGAATCGCACATGGTAAGTCGCCTGGGCGAGGGTATGAACAAATTTACCAATACGCTTGAAGGATTAAAAGAAGTGAGCAACGCGAACATTGCCACATCTGCTTATACTGAAAAAGTAACTGCCGCTGCTGAAAATCTGGGTGTTGCCAATGAAGCTTATGGTAAAGCTGCTGAAGCCATGTCTACCTTATCCGAAGCATCAGGCTCTGGAAAAGAATACTTTGACCAACTACAATCTGCTTCTGGAAATCTTGCATCGCTCAATGTGATGTATGAAAAGGAAATAGAAGAAACCAACAGGCACATTCAAGGTTTAGGGGAGTTCAATTCCAATTTTTCCAGCGCAATGGCTCAACTGGGAAGTGCAACTGAGAATACACAAACCTATTTTGATGAAATCAGTAAAGCGACTCAACATTTAACATCATTGAATTCAATGTATGAAGTTGAATTAAATGAGCAGTCTAAACATAAAGAAGCTCTTAACCAATACCAGGAGAAACTGGGAGATGTATTGGGAAATCTTTCCGATGCAGGTGCACTTTCTATTCAATTAAATGAAGGGTTTTCAAAATTAAATGAGAATCTTTCTTCACTGAATAACGTTTATGGTAATATGCTCAGTGCAATGGCCATGAAATAGTGGATTTTATTAATTCTTTATGTTAACTAATAAATTTATAAAAGAATGACTGTAGGAAAAGCGAATCCATTAAGGCAGATGATGATCAATATGATGTATTTGGTGTTGACTGCTCTGCTTGCACTGAATGTATCTGCTGAGATTCTCAAAGCTTTCCAAACTGTAAATGATGGTATGACCAAATCAATCAATTTGATTGATGAGAAAATAACCCAGACTGATGAGCAGTTTGCAAAACTGATGAATACCACACCGGGTTCGGCGGCTGATTTTAACAGAAGAGCGATAGAAGTAAATAAAATTTGTGACAAAATATACGACTATGTCGAACATTTAAGAAAACGGGTTATCTGGGAAGCCGGAGGACAGATTGCAGATGAAGATACTGAAGATACTAGTGACAGTCTCATTTCGGATATGAAAAACATTGAAGTTGCTGCTCGTCTGTTTATCAATCTTGGTTTGGGAGATACACTTGAACATATGATCGAAAGAGCGAGGAGAGATTTACTGGTCCAGGTTAAAGGAGTCAAGGAAATTGACTATGATAAGTTTCTGTCAAGTGTTACATTAAAAGTCGAGAAGCCAAAGAAAAAGGATAAAACGTGGGCACAGGAAACTTTCCACATGGTACCTGCAATTGCTGCTGTCACATTGCTCACAAAAATCGAACAGGATATAAGAACAACCCAGGCAAATATTATTGATGCCCTGCTTAAATCCATCGGTGCAAAAGACTTTAAATTTGATCAACTTATTCCAGTTGTGAATGTGGTTACAGGTAAAAGTGCTGTCGCTGTTGGAGAGCAATATACCGCTGAAATTTTGTTAGCAGCCTACGATTCCAAACAACAGCCTCAGATCTTCCTAGGTGGTAAAGAATTAGAAGTAGTAGATGGCAAAGCTACTTTTGAAGGTTCAACTAACCAACAAATGTCTTTTGATCAGGAAGGGGAAATTGTCGTAGCCAAAAAAGGAACTGCTGAGGTAACCAGGTATCCGTTCCGTTTAGCATATGATGTTTTCACTGCTCCGGCCATTATTTCCGCTACCAAAATGAATGTATTATACATAGGTTTAGATAATCCAATGGAAATATCAGTACCTGGCTACCGACCCCAGGATATTAGAGCTACTATTTCTGGAGGAACTTTATCAGCAGGAAAAAGCGCCGGAAATTATATTGCAAAAGTGCCTGATACCAGGGGAAAGGTTCGTGAAGCAAAAATAGCCGTTTCTGTAAAGCAACCTGATGGTTCTTTTAAAGGAGTAGGAAAACCTTCTGTATTTCGAATCAAAAGAGTACCCAGTCCCACACCTTATTTTGGATCTAAAGCCAGTGGAGATATTGGTCCTGGTGAAATTAGAATTGTCAATTTTGTATCTGTTCGTCTGCAAGATTTCCCATTCGACTTAAAATACAAAGTCACCAAATTCAACTTCTTATATCAGCCAAAAAAAGGACAAAGTGTTACTTATTCGAGCAATGGACCAGGGCTGACTTCACAAATGAAAAGTGCTATTTCCAGTCCTCAAAAAGGAGATATTATAATTATAGCAAACGTTTACGCGGTTGCCCCTGGTGTGCCTAATAAACAATTACCAGGTGCTATTGTACTAAACGTAAAATAAAAATCAGACATATGAACAAAGTCAGGATTTTATGGTCAACATCTATCATACTTCTAGCGGTATTATGCAGCTCATTAACTGCTGATGCTCAAACAGAATATGGAGATTTCACCTACGAGAAAAAGGTCATCAAAGAACGTAAGATCATACCCTATCCTCCTCTTCGGGAGGCCGATGTGATGTACGCCATGAGAATTCACAGGGTGATTGATACACGGGAAAAAATAAACGTGATCATGAAATGGCCAAGGAATCCCCTTTATCGGATTATTTACGAGTCTGCCACTACAGGATATGGAAGTGCTCCTGTTACTGCTTATTCTAATGATTCATTGATTTCATTTTATACAGCTGAAGAAGTGTTGTCACGTGGCGGTGAAGAAGAAGTAATTGAAGTTTGCCCGGATCCCGATTATCCTGATTATTGCTATGACTCGACCGTTATTAATCCTTTCCGCCCTTCCGATATTACGAGATATAAAATCATGGAAGACTGGATATTTGACAAACAACGCTCCATGTTTTTTGTAAGAATAATTGCCATAGCACCCCTGTTTGATCACATATTTGCCGGAGTAGATTTGGGAGAAAAAGAATTGTTCTGGACCAAATGGGATGACATTAAAAAAGTACTTGTTAGCCAGGAAATTTTCAACAGGCATAATGATGCCATGCGATTGAATTATCTTGATTTCTTTGAAATGAGAATGTTCACCAGCTATGTGGTTAAGGAATCAAATGCTTTCGACAATGCAATTGCAGAGTTTGAAGAATTCAAAACTAATCCATTTGAAGCTTTGCTTGAAGCGGAGAAAATAAAAAGCCAGCTATTTGAGTGGGAACATGATCTGTGGTCCTGGTAAAAACAATTCAACACATAGAAAAGGGAGCATTAGCTCCCTTTTTTTTTGTAATACATTCAACAAACCTCCACGGTTTTGTTTAATGAGAATAGAAAGCTGTGAGGTTTGAAACTGAGCAGTGATAATAAATGATTGCAGCTTTATTGAGGTTATTAATAATTATGTAAAATCAATCCTTTAAAATAGTTTCAGACCTTTCCGGACCTACAGAAATCATCCACAATTCCTGTCCTATTTCTTTTTCAATAAAATCCACGTATTTTTTGAAATCCATCGGAAGGTCCTGATAATTTTTCAAGGAAGA
>JADHTG010000077.1 GCA_016776505.1 Bacteroidota bacterium | reverse complement strand
GTTGAATGTGAAGATTGGCTGAGTGAAGAAGAGGCAAAAAGACTGTGCTGGTTATTTGGCGAAGCCGAAATATTACTTCAGCAAAAACTGCAAGGTTATTTTGTGGGCCCAAGGAAAGAAATGATCACCCCCTGGAGTACCAATGCGGTTGAGATCACCCAAAATATGGGTATTCAGAAGATCAAAAGAATCGAAGAGTTTTTGCAAGTAGAATCCGTGGAAGCGGATTTTGATCCCATGTTGCAGGCCATTTATCAAAATCCGGGACAGGAAGTATTTACCATCAACAGGAAACCGGATAAAGTGGATGTGATATTCGACATTGCACTTTACAATGAAGCGGAGGGCCTGGCACTTAGCGAGGATGAAATCGAATATCTGAAAGGAGTTGCAAAACAAATGGGAAGATTGCTTACTGATAGTGAAGTGTATGGTTTTGCCCAGGTGAATTCCGAACATTGCCGTCATAAAATATTCAATGGGAAATTCATCATTGATGGAATGGTGATGGAAGAATCACTTTTTGAAATGATCAAAAAGACATCCAGGGAAAATCCAAATAGAATAGTATCGGCTTATAAAGATAATGTGGCATTTATCGAGGGACCCGGAATGCTTCAGTTTGCTCCTGAAACCCAGGATAAAGCGGATTTCTTCAAGTTAAAGGAAATTAATACAGTTATTTCACTTAAAGCGGAGACACATAACTTCCCCACCACCGTAGAACCCTTTAATGGTGCTGCCACAGGAACAGGTGGTGAAATCAGGGACCGGATGGCAGGTGGAAAAGCGAGTATGCCCGTAGCAGGGACTGCTGTGTATATCACTTCTTACCCCAGGCTTGAGGCAAACAGGAGCTGGGAACAGGCAACAATTCCCCGTAAATGGTTGTACCAGACACCGGAGGAAATCCTCATCAAAGCATCGAATGGAGCATCAGATTTTGGAAACAAATTCGGCCAGCCCCTGATCTGCGGCAGCCTGCTCACTTTTGAGCATTTTGAGAAACTATCAGACGAAGAATGGAAAAAGTTTGGTTTTGATAAGGTGATTATGCTGGCAGGAGGTGTTGGTTATGGGAAAAAAGAAGATGCACAAAAAGGCAAACCGCAGAAAGGAGATCGCATTGTGGTCATGGGAGGTGATAATTATCGAATCGGTATGGGAGGAGGTGCTGTTTCATCTGTGGATACAGGGGAATTTTCAAATGCCGTTGAATTGAATGCAGTGCAGCGTTCAAACCCTGAAATGCAGAAAAGAGTGGCGAATGCTATACGGGCGATGGCGGAAATGGATAAAAATCCAATCATTGCCATTCATGATCATGGCGCAGGCGGACACCTGAATTCTATTTCTGAACTGGTGGAAGAAAGTGGTGGAACGGTTCAAATGAATAAACTTCCTGTTGGCGATCCCACTCTTTCAGCCAAAGAAATCATTGGAAATGAGTCGCAGGAGCGTATGGGGCTTATTATTGATAAAGAAAATCTGGAACTCCTGAATAGAGTTTCCGAAAGGGAAAGAGCCCCCATGTATGATGTTGGTGAATGTTCAGGCGATCAGCATTTTAAATTTGAAGCAAAAGAGGGCAGGAATCCCATGGATATTGACCTGGCCGTTTTGTTTGGGAAGCCACCCAAAACTGTTTTGGAAGATAAATCTATAGACAGGCTTTATCCAGAGTTAAAGTATGACGAAAGCAAACTGATAAATTATATCGAGGATGTATTGCAACTGGAAGCAGTGGCATGTAAAGACTGGCTCACCAATAAAGTAGACAGATCCGTTACAGGGAAAATAGCGAAACAGCAATGTACAGGAACGATCCAGCTGCCCCTGAACAATGTGGGAGTAACTGCCCTGGATTATAGTGGAAACCAGGGAATTGCAACATCTATCGGACATGCGCCCATAGCAGCTTTAGTAAATCCGGAAGCTGCCTCACGTTTAGCGATTGCTGAAGGACTCACTAATTTGATCTGGGCTCCGATCGAACAGGGCCTCTCAGGCGTTTCTCTCAGTGCCAACTGGATGTGGCCGGCCAAAAATGAAGGTGAAAACTATCGATTGTATAAGGCAGTTAAAGCTGTTTCAGATTTTTCTATTGCTCTTGGAATTAATGTTCCAACAGGAAAGGATTCCCTTTCCATGGTACAGAAATACCCGAATGGAGAAAAAGTGTTTTCCCCCGGAACAGTGATCATTTCGACAGTTGGTGAAGTGATCAATATCAACCAGGTCATTACACCTGAGCTGAAAGATGCGGAAGGAAGTCATTTGCTTTATATTGATTTCTCAAACACGACAAAAGAACTGGGTGGAAGCAGCTTTGCCCAGGTTGTAAACGGACTGGGACAAAAAACAGCTGATGTGGATGATGCAATCTATTTTAGAAAAGCATTTGATGCAATCCAGCAACTTATTGCCGAGGACAAAATTCTGGCAGGACATGATATTTCAGCAGGTGGAATGATTACCACTTTGTTGGAAATGTGCTTCCCGGTATCAAATTTAGGTTTAGAGATAGATTTATCTTCAGTTGAGGCAGAAGATAAAATCAAATTATTATTTGCAGAGAATCCCGGAATTATTATCCAGGTTGAAAGCAATGAGATTCAAAAAAACCTGGTTGAAAATGGCGTAATCGCATTTCAGATTGCAGAGGTTATGCAAGAGAGAATGTTTAATATTTCAAATATTGGCTCGTTGGATATTGACAAGATGCGTGATAAGTGGTATTCTACTTCCTACCTGTTCGACAGAAAACAAGCAAAACCCGAATTAGCTCTTGATCGATACAACAACTACAAAAACCAGGAATTAAGTTTTAAATTCCCGGAAGGATTCAAAGGTTTGTGTTCACAATACAAAATTGATAAAAAGAGAATTCAAAAGTCAGGTGTCCAGGCTGCGATTATTCGCGAGAAAGGAGTCAACGGTGATCGGGAAATGGCTTTTCTCATGCACCTTGCAGGACTGGATGTGAAAGATGTGCACATGACCGATTTAATTGCTGGCCGTGAAGATCTTGCTGATGTAAACATGATTGTATTTGTCGGTGGATTTTCCAATTCTGATGTATTGGGTTCAGCCAAAGGTTGGGCAGGAGCATTCCTTTACAATGAAAAGGCAAAAGCAGCACTCGACAGTTTCTATGCAAGAGAAGATACACTGAGCTTAGGTGTTTGCAATGGTTGCCAGGTAATGACAGAACTCGAACTGCTTTATCCAAATCATGACAAGCATCCGAAAATGAAACACAATGCTTCCGGTAAATTCGAATCTGGATTTATTAATGTGGATGTTTTGGAAAATAATTCAGTGATGCTGAAATCCTTGGCTGGATCTCGTTTAGGAATCTGGGTTGCTCATGGGGAAGGTAAATTTGAATTGCCGCAAGCGGAAAATGATTATCTGATTCCAATGAAATATAGCTATGATGCCTATCCTGCAAATCCAAATGGCTCTCCATTTGCCACAGCTGCCATTGTTTCTGAAGACGGCCGGCACTTAGCCATGATGCCACATCTTGAAAGAGCCTTTTATCCCTGGCACTGGGCACATTATCCACCAAAGAGAAAGGCGGATGAAATCACTCCCTGGGTGGAGGCATTTGTGAATTCAAGGGAGTGGATTAAGGAAAAGTGTATTTCTGATTGATGATTTTTGCTTTAGTAAATATCAACTTTTTCAACATTTGAATCAAAAAGACAAGTAAGCCTTCACCAGTTCCATTATTTTATTTTTAACAACAATCCAATTCAACAAATTGTCAATTACTTCAGGCCATTCTTCCTCTTCTGCATCCTCAAAATAAATGAGACTGCGGATGGCAAAAGCCAGATTTTCATGAGTGTATTTTTTTTTATAAAATCCGAGGATTTGCTCCAATGAAAATATATTCAGTAAAAAATACAAATCAATGAAATCTTTTTTTCTCGAGCCACTGCCATAAATCGCATTCACTTTCATGGCAGCAATATCTTCAAGTGAAACCAGTCTGATTGTATTTTCTTTTATTAAGGATTTTAAAAGAGGATAGTTATGTCGGATCAGGTCAACTTTAACATTTTTAATGAAACACATGCACCCATTTTTAAACAATGCTGTGTTTTTATAATCATCATTAAAGGTGTCTTTCAAATGATCGTGAAGTGATTTTGAATCAAATGTTTTATTTGTAAAAAGATCAAGGTCAATGGATTTTCGATGACCCAGTTGCAATGCCAATCCTGTTCCCCCTACCAGGTAAAAATCCTTCAAACCTTTAAGTTGCATGAGTTCATGTAATAGTTCCAGAACTATTCCATCCACTGTTTCTTCTCGTAGCATTTAAATTCAGGTTTAGGTATATCAAACACAACACTTAAAAAATTTAGTGTTATTGGGTCGAGTTGAGGAATGTTAACAATTCCTTCTTTTAAATCATTTTCCTTGTAAAAGGATAAGAGCAATCTATATTCTTCAAGGCTACCACGGGTAAAAACCCTTTCAAAAATCAAAACCTTGTTTTTTATGGGATGTAATTTATTAGCATCATAATCCCAAAACAAAGCAGGATTTAATTTACCAATAAATTCTACGGCTGTCATTTTCTGTTAATTAATATTTTCTTAGCCTGCAATTGCGACCGATACACAAAAATAGCCAAATCTATTCTGAAATCAATAGGATAAATGTACCGGCCAATTCACATGGATTTTAAGATCAGTCAATAATCTTCTTTAGAAAAAACTTAATTGAAATGAAAATGAAGTATCTGAGTACTCTGCGAGTGACTCAGATGGGGGAGTACGTAAAAACCATACAGGTTTCATTTGCTATGATTTGGAAAACCTGTGGGGTTTATAGAATCCTTTGTCTCAGCAGTGTCTCTCAAAGAGGACAGGGATGCTTTGTAACTATTCTTTGATTTTATGCACCACCAACCCACTCCTGAGCTTGGGCTCAAACCAGGTGGATTTGGGAGGCATCACATTGCCTGAATCTGCAATGTCGATCAGCTGCTGAATGGTCACTGGATAAAGGGCAAATGCCACTTTGAATTCACCATTGTCAACCCGTTTCACCAGTTCCCCCAGTCCGCGGATACCACCAATGAAGTCAATTCGCTTATCAGTTCGCGGATCTTCAATGCCCAGTATGGGGCTTAGCACATTGTTTTGAAGAATGGACACATCCAGTACACTTTTCGGATCATTTTCGTTGTAGGTGCCGGCTTTTGCTGAGAGTTTGTACCATTGTTTGCACAGGTACATCCCGAATTCATGCAGGTTTGCAGGTTTGCAAATGCCACTTACCTTTTCTAAACTCATCACCTCAGATACTTTTGTCAGGAATTGCTCTTCCGTATTTCCATTCAAATCTTTCACCACCCGGTTGTAATCGATGATGTTCATCTGGCTGCTCGGGAAAAGCACAGTAAGGAAGAAATTATATTCTTCATTTCCTGTATGATTTGGATTTGATTCCTCAATTTCTTTCCCGATTTTAGCTGAAGATGCTGCTCTGTGGTGTCCATCAGCAATGTAGGTAAATGGAACCTGTTCTTCAAAAATCTTCGTTATACTTGCAATTGTGTTTTCATCATTCACAACCCATAATGTGTGTTTCACATTATCATCTGCAATGAAGTCATACTCGGGATCAGCTTTAACAATTTCGTTAACCAGGTCGTTCATCTCGGCATTATCCGGATAGGTAATAAAAACAGGTCCGGTATGCGCATTTACGGTTTTGAAATGATTAATTCTGTCGAGTTCTTTTTCTGGTCGTGTAAACTCGTGTTTTTTGATCACATCACGGAAGTAATCCTCTGTGCTTGAGGCTGCTAACAAGCCGTATTGTTCCCATTTTCCCATGATCTGGCGATATATGTAATATTTGTCTTTATCATCCTGGAACAGCACGCCATTAGCTAACATGTTGTTGAAATTATCCCTGCCTTTTTCATACACTTCATCCGAATGAATATCGATATCTTCAGGCAGGTCAATTTCAGCCTTAACCACATGATAAAATGAATAAGGATTTCCTTCTGCTTCTATTTTTGCTTCTGCTGAGTTTAATACGTCATAAGGTTTTGAAGCCACCAAATGCGCTTTGTCTTTTGCAGGGCGAATTCCTCGAAATGCTTTAATACGTGCCATTTTGATCTGGTTTCTTGAATTTTAATGATATTGCTATTTTATAATGAGCAGCAAGTTTACACAAATGTTTAAAATAAACACAACATATATGCAAGGCCGATAAGAGCTTAATGCAGCCTGCTATAAATAATCGGGTCGTTTTAGAATCTCAGAATAAATGACCGCATCTACCGGGTCAAATTTAAAAGATTCCTCTTCCTGTTGTTCCTTTGTTATATCTTCTGCTAGCAGATCTGAAGATTCATCCTGTAATTCTTCTACTTCAATTTCTTCATCGGAATATGAATTATCATAAGTAAACACGGAAGTATGTTTTGCTTTTTTTGTCGCTTCCTCATAGGATTTTTCAACAGCTTCGTCATCATATTTTAGAAAATCATCTACTGCTTCTTCCACAATTTCGGGTTCTGGGATCACCTCCTGGCTTTGCTCACCCATTGAAAATTGTTCTTTTAAGGTTTCAAAGATATCTTCTTCCACTTTTTCTGGTTCTGTCCCTTCTTCCCCTGCGCGTTTCTTCTTATTCGCATTTTTAACGATAGGAACTATAATAGATATCACAATAAAAAAAATGTATAACCAGGTTTCGAAATCCATTTGCTTTTGTATATTGGCGGCAGATTATAAGTAAACTTTAGCCTTAAGGCTAAGCAAAAGTATAGGTTATTTTTCAAATCATTAAATTAATTTGACATGGGTAAAACTCATAATTTTTATGCCGGACCATCCATTCTTCCGCAGTACACTATTGATGAAACAGCAAAAGCTATTCACAATTTTGCGGGAACAGGTTTGTCAGTTATGGAAGTATCACATAGAAGCAAAGAAGTAGTAGCTGTTATGGATCAGGCCATTGCTCTGTTTAAAGAATTATTAAATATTCCTGATGGATATCATGTTTTATTCCTGGGAGGTGGTGCCAGTACCCAGTTCCTGATGGCACCATACAACCTTTTACAGAAAAAAGCAGCCTACCTGTTAACAGGAGGGTGGGCGTCAAAAGCGGTAAAAGAAGCAAAATTATTCGGAGAGGTTGTTGAGGTTGCCTCCTCAAAAGATTCGAATTTCAATTATATTCCTAAGGGATGGAAAGTCCCTTCGGATGCAGACTATTTCCATATCACTACAAATAATACTCTTTATGGGACGGAAATCAGGGAAGATTTTGATATGGATGTTCCATTAGTAGCTGATATGTCTTCTGATATTTTCAGTCGCCCAATGGATGTGTCAAAGTATGCTTTAATATACGGGGGAGCGCAGAAAAACCTGGCACCGGCAGGAATTACCTTTATCATTGTAAAAGAAGATGCACTGGGCAAGGTGGATCGTGCAATTCCAACGATGTTGGATTATCGAACTCATATGAAAAGTGAATCCATGTTCAATACACCCCCGGTATTGCCCTTATTTGCAGCACTTAAAACACTGGAATGGCTGAAAAACAAAGGAGGAGTCGCAGCTATGGAGAAGGTGAACATTGAAAAAGCCGGACTGCTGTATGCCGAAATTGACAGAAATAAATTGTTCAAACCCACAGTAAATGCTGTTGAAGATCGTTCGATAATGAATATCTGTTGGATCATGAATGATGAATATGCTGATCTGGAAAAAGAATTTTTGGATTTTGCATCAGCTCGAGGTATGATCGGAATAAAAGGACACCGGTCTGTTGGTGGTTATCGTGCATCGACCTATAATGCCTTGCCAAAAGAAAGTGTGATTGAGTTGGTGAAAGTGATGCAGGAATTTGAATCCATGAAATAAAATTGTTAAAAATGAAAAAAGTATTAGTAGCTACAGAAAAACCCTTTGCAGCTATAGCTGTTGAAGGTATTCGGAGTGTTTTTGAAGAAGCAGGATATGAGTTGGCATTGCTTGAAAGCTATACTGAAAAAGCGGACCTGTATGCCGCTGTGACAGATGCAGATGCATTAATAATTCGAAGCGATAAAGTGACTGCAGAAGTCATTGAAGCAGGAAAGAATTTGAAAATAGTTGTTCGCGCAGGTGCTGGTTATGACAATGTGGACTTGACTGCTGCTACCGCAAAAAATGTAGTAGTAATGAATACACCAGGCCAAAATTCAAATGCTGTTGCCGAATTAGCTATTGGAATGATGGTCTATATGGCTCGTGGCATGTTTAATGGGAAAGCCGGTTCTGAATTGAAGGGAAAATCACTCGGCATCCATGCTTATGGAAACGTAGGAAGACTGGTTGGCCTCATTGCCAAAGGATTTGGAATGGAGGTCTCGGCTTTTGATCCTTTTATTGATAAATCCATAATTGAAGCAGATGGAGTCAAGGTGTATGATAATGTGGAAGACCTTTACACGAATTGCCAGTATATTTCTTTGCATATTCCGGCCAACGAGAAAACAAAGGAATCCATCAATTACGATCTGATGATGTCTATGCCTGAAGGTGCAACTATTGTAAACACTGCACGTAAGGAGGTTGTATCTGAGGATTCTCTTATGAAAGCCATGCAGGAACGAAAAGACTTTAAATATCTTTCAGATATCGCACCAAATAATGCAACTGAACTGCTAAGCAGCTTTGAAGGCAGAGTTTACTTCACACCAAAAAAAATGGGTGCCCAGACCCAGGAGGCTAATGTGAATGCAGGTATTGCTGCTGCCAGGCAAATTGTGGATTTTCTGGAAAAAGGAGACGAAACCTTTAAAGTAAATTAGGCAGGATTTATATTGAAAAATATTTTTTAGGAGAAATACAGTACATTCATCTCCTCAAATCAAGATAAAAAGGCCTATTAATATTTTACAAAAGCCTTGTATTAATTGTGAAATGTAGTATTTTTGTCTTTTAGTGGAAAATATCAAAGTGGTTTTTCCGTTTTAATAGCATATAGAAAATCAGATAAAAAAAAGATAATGGCAAAGTTCAAATCAGTTTTAAGTCTTTTAGTTATTGGGATGACAATCTTTATGTCAAATTCATGCTCAATTGATAATCCTGTTATCGTGTTAGAAGATAAGGTTGTTCAACCCACGGCTCTTGGTCAACTGGAAGTGTTCGTAAGACATAAAACAATTTCTGGTGTTTATATGGGAAATGTACTGGTAGAATTATATTTGACTGAAGTCGATAGAACAAATGGCAATATTTATAAGCAATCTACAACAGATGCAGCCAATCCAATTGAAAACGGTGCATGGTTTACAGATTTAGAGTTTCAGACTTATTATTTAAAAGCTACATATACTACTGTGGAAGGCACATTTAGTGGGGCTGATAAGATCTTGTGCCCTTTGGGGGTAAAAACTCAGTTTCATTTGCTGTGTCAGTAGAATAAATCAATTTAACTCCAAGCCATCTCTATCCCGGGATGGCTTTTTTTGTTTGTATTAATTAAATTAATGCTAATTTCGGGTGAAAATCAATTCAGATGAACAGTCACAAAATATTTAAACTATTTCTCATTTCCATATTGGTATCAGCCATTTTTACATGTAAAGATGATGATGTACCAAAAAAGGAAAAATCATCTCTTGAAGTTTTTGTCAAAAAATACAATAAAGATGGACCCAAAGTGGGAAATGCTACGGTGGAATTGTTTCTGACAAAGAATGCACGCGACATGGATGACGTGTACAAAACAGCTGTTAGTCCGGCAACTGATTTTGATATAAACGGGGCTTTGTTCGAAGATCTTGCTGCCCAGGTTTATTACTTAAGAACTGCTTTCACGGATTCAGGTCATGTATTTGAAGGAATTGCGGAAATTGCCCTGGGAGAAAAGGAAGATAAAGAAATGGATATTTTTACTTCTTATGCAGGAAGTTGGCAGGTTTTTGTTAGAGAAGGGCAAATCAATGGACCAAATGTTGGAAATGCCAAAGTGGAAATATTCCTGACAGAAAGCGACCGGATGAATGGAAATGCCATGGATGTTAAATACACTCCCTCAACAGGATTTGATTCTATCGGAGTCATGTTCGAGGATTTGCCTTATCAAAAATATTACCTGAGAGGAAGTTATACAAATGCAAAGGGGTATTGGGTTGGAGTCGCAGAAGGTTTTGCTAAAAGAAATCAGACCAACAATAAAGTCATTGTGGCAGTACTTTAAATCATTAATTCTGTTTTTTGTAAAATGGAATTGATGTATCCATTTACCCAACTGTTATAACCATCCTCTTTGCTAAACTTTACATCAAAATAAGGCTCCCCTTTATTAACGGAGATTGTATATTTTTCTATACAAACATCCATAAATTTCTTGTAGGTTTGTCATGAAGTGGTGTGTTTGATTTTATTCAAATCAGACCATAATAGGGAATCCCGTGCGAATCGGTAACAGTACCCGCTGCTGTGATCTCTAACAACTCAAGGGCAAACCTTTGCCACTGTCCCGAAATTATTCGGGATGGGAAGGCCACCCAAGAGGGAGTAAGTCAGAAGACCTACCACTTGATTTTATTTATCTTAATGCTTTCGGGTTAAAAGTCAATAGAATTCAGGATATTTCCGAATTTTCAAGCAAATTCCGAAGGTTTAAAGCATTACATATCAGTAACAATTTAAACTTTTAACATGAAAATCTACAAAAAACAAAGATCCTTATTATTATCTTTTTTCTTGCTCGTTTCCTCCATATCCATCCTGCATGCACAGCAAGACGACAGCATCAAAACGTTTACTTTGAAGGAATCTGTAATAAGTGCAAGCCGTTTTGAACAGGATCCGGATGATGTGGGTCGGAGTATTAGCATCATCGACCAGATAAGCATTCAGCAATCCATGCCGCTCAGCGTGGGTGAGCTACTTGAAAAAGAAGCAGGGATTCAGTTTGTTGGAAGTGGACAAAATCCCGGAGCCACACAACGCATGTTTGTTCGTGGAGCCAATAGTTACCAGCTTATTGTAATGATAGATGGTATTAAAATCAGCGATCCCTCTTCTGTGGACAATGGTCTCGACCTGGCTGAGTTATCGCTTGAAAATATTGAACGGATTGAGATTATTCGAGGCTCACACAGCAGCATGTATGGATCGTCGGCTATAGGGGGAGTTGTGAATATCATGACCAAAAAGAACAGCATCAGTCCTGTAATGGTAAATCTCAGCACAACAGCAGGTAAATTTGGTGAGGGAACTTTTTTAAGTAAATCAATCGTCAACCTGAACTATAATCATAAAAGTGGATTGTATTTCACAGGAGGTGTAGATTATGAATGGGTAAACGGCCTGGATGCAACAATAGATACTCTGACCAATCCAACGGTTTTTAAAAACCGTGATCAGGATGGGTTTGATAAACTGAACTATTCAGCAAAATTGGGTTACCGCAAAAACAAATGGGATGCCCACCTGAATTACAGGAATACCAACCTAAGGGCAGATTTGGATAAATCCTCATTCACAGATGATGATAACCGCTATATTGAATTCAATCGCAGTTTGCTGGATTACGGGATTTCATACAAAGCCAATGAAAAACTAAACATTCATTTCCAGGGTGGATATACTCAAATGGATCGGATGGACCTGGATGATTCCTCGGTAATGGATGCTGCCGGAAACTATGATCATCAATATGCACGAACAGAATTCAATGGCATGCTGATGAATCATGAGCTTTTGCTAAAACTAAATCTTAAAAAAGTGAAGCTGCTTGCCGGGACAGACTTCTCTTCTGAGCGAATGAACAACTCGGGTTATATTTTTTCATGGAGTCCCTGGTTTGGTGTTTATGAGAACACATATGACCTTGATTCCTTGCAGATGAATACGTCTATTATCAGTGAATTTGCCCATGTGGAATTGAGGGGTGACTTAATTCATTCAATCCTGAAACCATTGAACCTGGCAGCAGGAGTACGTTTATCAAGGCACAGTACTTTCGGTAATGTGTTGACATGGGAACTGAATCCCAGTTGGAAACTCAATGCTTATTCATTGCTTTATTTTTCTTGGTCAACCGGATTTAATGCCCCATCCCTTTACAGGCTTTATTCTCCTGATGTTGCCTGGGGCGCACAGGTGAGCAGGGGGAATCCAAATCTGAAACCGGAATATTCAAAATCACTTGAATTTGGTGTGAAACAAAGGATAAGCAAGACTACACATTATACGGTTTCCTTCTTCAGCAATCACCTGAAGGATGTGATAGAATATGTCTATCTGTGGGATAAGAGCATTGGCGTAGATACCCTGGGAAACGACTGGATGCGGAACGATTACAGGGGAGATACCTATGTGAATCTGAGTGAACAAAATGTGTATGGTGTTGAGTTTTACATTTCCAGCAAGATAAGCAAGAAATTTAATTTTACCGGGAATTACACATTCATTAATGCCAGCACCCCATTGTCGGCGCTGAATATTGATACAGCTTTTACAAATAATTATCATGTACAACTATTTGAAAGTGGTCTGTTTTTGCAAAACAAAGAGAATATAAAAATTGGATTGGTGCGAAGACCAAGCAGCATTGTTAATCTGAGCCTGAACTGGACTCCAACAAGCAGGATTTTCCTAAACCTGAATACAAAATTTGTAGGTACCCGCTATGATTCTTATTACAATCCGTCACTCGGGCCTTATGGGGCTATGGACAATGAATTATTGGCTGGTTATGCGCTCACTAAGCTGTTAATCCGCTATGAGGTATTAAAAAGCCTGAGCCTGGGATTAAAAATCGAAAACCTGTTTGATACAGATTATATGGAGATCAATGGCTTTAGTACAAGAGGGCGGGGCTTTTTCATGAATGTGAATTATAATTTCAGGAAATAATGCTTAAAATCACCACTGAGTCACTCGGAGAGGACTCACAGGCCTGCAGTTAGGAATTTATTATATAAAGTTCAAGATCAACAGCCAGGTTTACATTAAGGAATTAGTTGTTTTGTGATAAAAATGGGCAGATAGGTTTTGAAACGCCTGTCAGCCTGACTACTAAGGCAGGCTGGGGTTCAGAATAACGACATGAATAAAATGGAGTTTTGCATAACTCTCGGATTGGAGAAGTCGAGAGAACCCATCATTCTGCTTTTCCCTTACCCGTTTGCGTCATTCCTGCGCCATGCAGGAATCTCTTTTGTTAATTGTGCAAAGAGATTCCGGATATCCCGAAAGTGTTCGGGATTCCGGAATGAAGGGCTTTTGGGAGAAATAACCTCACAGGTTTCGTATGCATCGATTATAAAACCTGTGAGGTTTTTGTAGAAGACTCAGAAAGGAAAAATGTTTTTATCTGGAATGCAACTTCTTGTATCCATCCAATTTTTTATGTTCTCCGTCACACCATGGCATGTCCCTGCTTAAACCACAGCGGCAAATAGAAAGAATGTCATCAACAATTTCAACTTTGCCCTCATCATTGATAAATTTAACAAAACCTTCTATTTTCACCGGACCAAGCGGAACCAGCTTGACTTTCACTTCCGGTTGTGCTCCTTCTTTTCTTTCCGGAGGATTGTTTAGTTTATAACTTAATGCTCCGGATGGGCAAGTGTCAACCGTTTTTATTATTTCTTTCGTATTTCCGTTTTCCATTTTTATCCAGGGCCGTTCTTTTGTATTAAATACCTCTTTCAATCCTTTTACACAATTTGCGGAGTGAATGCATTTGTGGGCTTTCCAAAAAACAGTGATATCGTCATTTTTATATTCCTTAATGATTTTCTTTTCCATAATTAGGATTTGTACATGTGAATGCTGTCCTGA
>JADHTG010000076.1 GCA_016776505.1 Bacteroidota bacterium | reverse complement strand
CAATCCTGCCAGCAACCTGATTCATATTGAATTAAGCCTTGTCGATAAAACTTTGCATTTTACTTTACATGATATATACGGCAAACAACTGATGTCCTTTAGTATAAGGCCAAATAATTCGGTTTCTACACAGCAGTTAGATATTTCTAAATTGGCAAAAGGCATTTATTATCTTCATATTTCGAATTTTGAATACATGAAGTTGACTAAATTTACAAAATATTAGAATCCGCCATTAGAACATAAAGGAAGCAAAAGAGAGCATGAAAGATTTACAGAAGGATCATCGAATTTCTGAGATAGACAGAATTCCTATAAAACGTCTTGTTTCAAAAAGAGACATAGGGATTGAAGCCTTTGAAATGGAAAACGGAAATTTGATGCTGGAGGCTACATTCTTAGATCCCTATCATTTAATACGTTTGAATGTCCATATTGATCCGATTAGCAAAACCATTATACATGCTAAAAGCGAATTCGCCAATTATCCGCACAAGGCATGTCCGGTGGTTGAATTAAAAGCTAAACGGATGATCGGGCTTAAAATTGGAAGAGGAATTACTAAGATGATTTTACAACGGATTGGAGGCAAAGAAGGATGCGTTCATTTAAAAGAATTGGCTCTTGAAACTATTAATTTTGCAGCTACAGCCTTACTAGGTTATGATGAGGGATTTGGATTGATGAGCCGTGATTTTAATATTCTTGACGAGGACAAGAAGTTTGAGCTTTCAAAGCACTTACTTAAAAACACCTGTTACATTTACAAGGAAAATCCAATTGAATAATATGCAAAAAAAATGAGCTTAGGCCAACGGGCGTCAACCTAAACTCACCAAAAAACTACTCTTCTCTTCGATACAAATATAAAAACTTTATGTTATATGACAAATTTTTTTTAAAATTTTGGATCATAATTTCAGACAATTGATGAATCAAAATAATAGAGCTGTTTCCAGTTTTTAGAGACAAAACATCCTTTTTATAAACAGATTCCTGCTGAATAACATCCCATTCCCTTTTTTGTATTTGCTCAGATTGAAAACATTTTACTAACTTGGTCTATTCTGAAATGCTTGAAAAGTAATATCGGCATTCTTTTTACTCAAGATGAGTTGATCATAAAGGAGTAGGTATATTTAATAAAAAAAGTCATGATAAATTTTGAAGCTCTATCGACAATTTCCTATGGTTTATTCCTGGTTTGTTCAGGTGATGAGAATAAAGGGAACGGCTATGTGGCAAATACGGTATTCCAGGTTACAGCAGAGCCTGCAAAATTTGCCATATGTTGCAATAAAGACAATTATACCTGCGACATCATTCAAGAGAAGGCTTATTTTTCTGTATCCGTTTTACACCAGAATACTGCGGCTGAAATTTATGGCAATTTTGGATACAGGACCGGGAAGGATTTTAATAAACTGGATGGTCTGGATATCAAATATGGGATAAGCGGAGTACCCATTGTGCTGAATGACAGTGTTGCTTATTTGGAATGTAAAGTGGTACAGCAAGTGGATGTAGGAACACACATCCTCTTTATTGGAGAATTAATGGGAGCACAACTATTGGATGAAGGGAATGAACCGATCACTTATGCTTATTATCGTGAAATTAAAAAAGGACTGGCACCCAAAAATGCCCCGACCTATATCGATAAATCAAAACTGGATTCTACTGAGAAACCAAAAAAAGCAAGCATTTACAAATGTGTTGTTTGTGGTCATATTTACGACGACAATATAGAGGACATCCCTTTCCGGGATTTGCCTGACGATTGGGTGTGTCCCATTTGTGGTGCAGAAAAAGAAGATTTCAATAAAATTTAAGCTCAATAAAAATCAATTATGACAAATTCAATAAAAGGAAGCAAAACAGAACAAAACCTGTTGAAAGCGTTTGCCGGAGAATCACAGGCAAGAAATCGCTATGAATTCTTTGCCTCTGTTGCTAAAAAAGAAGGGTATGTACAAATAGCTGCAATCTTTATGGAAACAGCACTCCAGGAAAAGGAACATGCCAAGCGATTCTTTAAATTTCTGGAAGGAGGAATGACAGAAATAACAGCCACATATCCTGCCGGGATAATAGGCAGCACAAAAGAAAATCTAAAAGCGGCAGCTGAAGGTGAAAATGAAGAATGGACGGAATTATACCCTGAATTTGCGGCAATTGCTAAAGAAGAAGGTTTCAGGGAAGTAGCAGCTGCTTTTAAGATGATCGCTAAAGTAGAGGCAGAACACGAACGCAGGTACCTGAAATTATTACAAAATATTTCAGAAGACAAAGTGTTTATGAAAGAGGGAAAAGTATGGTGGAAATGTTTGAACTGTGGCTATGTTTATGAATCAGAAAAAGCACTGGAAAACTGCCCGGCCTGCCTGCACCCCAAAGCATATATGCAGATAAAAGAAGATAATTATTAATAAAATGGATCCAATATTTACATTTCCAGATCTGACTTGAATGCATCACATGACACCTGGAAAGCAGGGAAAAAAGTTTTGGTGTAAGATAATGCATCAAAATCCAAATCCAAGGTGCAATCCGATCAATGCATGTGAATGATTGAATCCAATGGCATATTCGACCATGGGGCCTAAATGCATGAAACCCATTTCAAATTCAGTTACTGCTTCAAAATGACTCACAAACTCCCATTTTTTCTCCACAGTCGATCGGGATAATCCGGGTGATATACCTAAGTTGATAAAGTCAAATAATCTGTAATGAATTCCAATCGTAATTGAATAATGTGTGTGCTCATCCAATATGCTCTCAAAACCCCCACTCAGGCCGAACATTTTCTCCTCGCCTAAATACCTGAGGTAATGCGCATGAACAGCCGGAGCCCATTCTGCTTCTTCCACGTTATAGCTGACACCCAGTCCCAATCCAATTTCATTTGATTCATGCGGATGATGCTCATGCAGGGCAGGATCCTGGGCATAAAGAGAAGAATTGAAAATCAACAGGCTAAAAAATAAAAGATAGTAAGAAATGGATCTCATGAGTGATTTATATGGAACACAAAAATGAGGAAAAAGATGCAGTCCTCAAGACGAAAGATCAGAAACTTGCCCTGGAATAAATGGATTGCCAATTTAAGATTAAATTTGCCGACATAATCTGAACAAAAATACCCCTTTAAAAACGAATGAAAACAATTATACAAACTCCTACGAATAAGCTGGAGGAAAGTCTTGCATTTTATGTGAAACTGGGATTTGAGACCATCTCAAAAGATACACCTAATGTGGTTTCAGATGGGCAGGTCATTATTGAGATCAACCCTGACAGATATGCACGTGCAGGCATGAAACTGTTCAATGAAAACTGGCAGGAAATCATTTCTGAACTGGAAAAGCTGAGCAAGATAATAAAAATCAAAGATGGTTACGCTTTGGCTGATCCAAGTGGTAGCTGGATACATTTAATGGAAACTTCTGCTGATATCGATTTCAAAAGCTCCCAAACCTCATCCTCTGCCCTGGGACAATTTGCCGGGATGAGTGTAGAAAGCATAGACCTGGAGAAGTCCCTTCAAATCTGGGAAATACTGGGCTTCGAAAAAAGCATGGGTTCAGTGGATGAAGGATGGATTTCACTTGTAAAGCAAGATGCTGTGACTGTCAGTTTAATGAGACCACTTGCCTGTCCTCACCTGTTTTTCAATCCTTCATTAACCTACTTTAACGGATCCAAAAACCTGGAAATCATTGATAATATAAGAAAGCTTCAAATCCCGATCACTGAAGAGATCACTTATTTCAATAAAGAAGGAATAGTGGATAATATCATCATCAGGGATCCCGGCGGCCTGGGATTCTTCCTGTTTAATGACTGAAAGTTCAAATGCTATTATAATGTGATTCCGATCTATTAAGATAAGTAAATCAAGTGTTTATCTTCAAGTGCCTTCGTGGATTCCCTTCCTTGTTTGGAAGAAGGTTCGTGCATCTTCGTGTAATATATTTTTTTTGACAGCAAGATTATCGAAGATAAAGTAGATTCACGAAGCAAAATTTCTTAATAATACGTTTTACAGAAATGAAGAACAGTTTTTTATATCTAATTCACATTAAAATATGAAGCTGAAAGATAAATTATCCCCTGCAACTAATACTTCATTATTTTTTCAATTCCCCTAATTTTTTCCTGTTCATCGATTAAACGGACAAAATACATTCCTGGAGACAGCTTTGTCAGATCAAGATATTGTGTAGAATTGATTGTAAATTCTCTGCTTAATTTCACTTTTCCGATCACATCCAGAACCTGGATTTCTACATTTGAGGAATACTTGCCATCCACTTCTATAAACACATAATTTGAAAAAGGATTGGGAAATATTCTCCATTCAATTTCCTCCAATTCCTTCATGGATGATTGCACGAATATGTTTTTACATTCCCTATCTTTTGCCCCGCATATGTCACTAACACTCATGCATACTGTATAATTCCCCTGCTGAATAAAGCGATGTTTTGGATTTTCCTCAAACGAATATTCGCCATCCCCGAAATCCCAATAAATGGAATGGATCTGCTGGTTTTTTAAACTAAAATCAACTTCACGTTCATTTATTTCATAGTCAAATTCTGCATCCAGGATTCCTGTATGGACACTCACAGTAATATAGGCCGTGAAGGAAACAATCCCTTTGGTCACTTTACAGCTATAAGTAAATGCTGAATCGACAGTAATTTTTTGTGTTTCCTGGCCTGTATTCCATTCGTATGCATCAAAACCTGATCCTGCATCCAGTGTAATGCTGTCACCAGGACAAATAGTCAGCCCTTTATTGGCTGTAATAATCGTGAACAGGGAAATATTGGTATTATACAGCAACAATCCTCCCCTGCTGAGTCCACAAATCAGATCAGGAATGCCATCACCGTCCAGGTTAGCCAGGGCAGGACTTAAATTCCCTCCCTGCGACTTGAGGATAGGATTTTTTGCTTCCCGGTCTAAAATAACAGAATCCCTGGCAGTAAAAGTAGCTGCCAGATTCTTGTTGATATCCGGATAAAAATATACTTTTCCACCCTTGTATTGAAAAAACAATTCAAATATTTGTGCACCTATTACTAAATCCAGGTATCCGTTGCTATCCAGGTCAGCCAGTGCCGGACTCAAATACACTTCATTGGCAGGATAGTCAATATTACCTAAATTGGAGGATTCCAATGTAAACAGGGGATTTGTTTTACTTCCCGTATTTTTATAGTAATAGATCACTCCTTTTTTTTCGCCAATGATCATATCCACCAGGCTGTCCTGGTTCAAATCTGCAAAGGCAGGCGCACTGTAATCACCCACATCAATGGATTGATAATTATTCGATACCAATTGAAAATCAGCAATCTGACCTGTATCAGCCTTGTTTTCGAAAAACAATAATTTCCCATTAATTCTGCCAAAAAACAGGTCCTGGTCTCCATCGGAATCCACATCGGTAAAAGCGGGTTTAAGCCCTTTGTAGTTGCTGGCCATGAGATTCAAGTAATTGTAATCCTTAAATTTAAAAATGGCCGTATCCACATTTCCAATGTTCTCATATAAAACCAATCGATCACTTTGGTGGTAGGTTTCGTAAAAATCTCCTGATGTGACAACAAATAAATCCTGGTCACCATCCCGGTCATAATCACAAAATGCAGGAGAAGTGGCACCTCCCAGGTCAAGCATTTCAGCCTGGAGAAAATCGTTCTGCTCAAATTTCAAATCCAGATTATTGTTTTCCCCCTCGTTCAGATAGAGCCATACCTGGTTCAGATTTTTGAAAGTGTCTATTTCATCCATGTCGAATGGAGCAAAAATCATATCCTTCACTCCGTCCACGTTAACATCTATGTAATAACAGGCTGGCATTTGCGGAATATCCACAGCTTTAGAAGTGGGAGGAAAGTTCAAATGATTGCTGATTATCCGGCTATTTGTAAAATTAGAATCACTTTTCCCGTTTTCGAGCATAAGTACACCGGGGAATCCAATGTCTCCTACCAACAGGTCCAAATCCTCATCAGCGTCCAAATCATGTGCAAAAATGGTGGAGCCTATATGCCTGTCAGCTCTTTTGTTTGAATTTTCTTTTATCCTGTCAGGTCGGCTATTAATTTCAGGATTGCATAAAGAATCCAGATCCCATACATTTTTGAGCGAGTCATAATTTTGGTTATAATAGCGATATCCCCAAATATATTGCTGATTCAGAGTTACTTCGTTGGTCAGATCACTTTCGTGAAATTCTCCCCAATAATGGTCAATGCAGGTATATATCAGAGCATCCGGATTACCACAAAGTTCAACTGACATATTATTGTAAAGTTTTAGCCATGATCCGCCTAGTTCATCAAAAACCATTATATCCAGGTCACCGTCCTGATCTACATCCACGATGGAAGGAATATCCACCCGGAAAAGAGGAAGATTATACGAAAACTGGTAATTACCCCAATCATAAGTTTGGAGCTGCATGCTGGCCACTTTAAATTTAATGCCGTCTAAATCGTTGCTAAAATTTTTGTAAACTGTAATACCGGCACCGGCAACATTTGAATAGGTAAATAAATCTGGTTTTCCGTCATTGTTATAATCTTTAAAAAGAAGAAAACTTACCAATGAGTCAGGAAAAAACCTTTCGTACTCAGGCTGGTAGGTAAACCTCATATTTCCTTCATTGATAAAGGTCAGTATGCGATTATCCACTTTGTCCAGAATGACTAAATCCTCTTTGTTGTCTTTATTTAAATGAAAAGCTGCAAATACAGGAAATTTCAGTCCACCTCCAAATGGGTTTTTGTATTCTGAATTCGTACTGTCAAATACCTGGATCAGATTACTTTGATAATACTTAGGAAAATTCTGAGCATATGTAAAAAAGGGGAAAAGGCAAATTATTAAAAGAGTTAATTGTTTCTTATTGCTCATATATCCTGAATTTAAAAAACTTGAAAATAATCATATTGAAGTTGAAAACATTTATTTGATTAGTATTATTATTCACAGGAAAGTAACCTTACTGATTAATCTTTAAAATCTTTTCTCTGTAAACCACTTTGCCTTTCTCGTCCTGAATGCTGAGTATATAAAAACCATCCTTTAGGTAAGGAAGTTGAATTCGGCCATTAAACAGATGATTGATTCCCTGCTGGTATAAACATTTTCCACTTACATCCCCTATAACAACACGATAATTCTCCGGATGATCCTTCATTTGGATTTGGATCCCGCTAACAAATGGATTAGGGAAAACACTCATCTTTCCCGCTAATTTTAAATTGGTTTTTTCTTCCCGGGAAATATGTAGGTTGTCAAAGCGGGTGGAGTAATATAACAAGCCTCCACGTTCACTTCCGACTATCATATCTAATTCAGCCAGGTCAAATAAATCAGCAAATGCAACTGAAAGTCGTTGTCCGATAAGCCGGTTTAGCTTGCAGCTACAGCTGGAATCCCTGATATGCAATTTCTTTAATTGAAAACTATCGTTAAGATGATCTTTAAAATCAGCTACATAATAAATATTATCATCCCTGGTCCCTATGATCAATTCATCTTTTCCATTTGCATTCAGATCATACACCTGCGGTTGTGCATATTGCCGTAAAAACAAATCAAAACTTACCTTGCCGAAAGTATCCTGGGCAAGCGAAAAAACCGGACTTGAAGCAGATCCTGTGTTTTCATAATATTTAAGTGTTGCGTATTGTTCCCCTATGATTAGATCCGGCAACAGATCTCCATTCACATCATGCAAACAGGGAGTACTGAAATCGCCAACATCTATATTTTGAAAAGAATTGCTAATCCAGTTAAAACTTGCCTGTTGTCCGCTTGCAGCTGTATTTTCAAAATAAGCCAGTTTCCCATCCGATTTCCCCAGCAGCAAATCTTTGTCACCATCCCCATCCATGTCGCCAAATGAAGCTTTTATTCCTCTCAGGTTGAGCGAGCTGATATTCGCATAATCCTTGTCTTTTAAATGAAACTCTGGATTGGACTTACTTCCTTCATTTTCAAATAAAACCAACCTGTCTTTGTGGTAAAAGGACTGGTTGTAATCTCCTATTGTGCTCACGATCAAATCCAGGTCCCCATCCTGGTCAAAATCAAAAAATGAAGGAGAGCTTCTCCCTCCTAAATCAATCATTTCATTCTGGAGGAAATCATTGGCAATAAATTTTAAATCAGGTTTATTGTTTTGTCCATCATTTAAATAAAGCCAAACCTGGTTTAAGCTTTGAAAAGTGTCAATGAATTCCATATCCTGTGGACTCACAACTAAATCTTTCAGACCATCCTGGTTTACATCCAGATAAAAGCCGGCAGGCATATTCTTTATTATTACTGAACTGTCATAAGAAGGGAACTTCTTTTCATATGATATGATAGTGTCCACTGGCCATGAAAAATCATTTTTTCCATTGACCAAGGCATAATAGCCCGGATATCCCACATCACCTAACAGTAGATCCAGATCATCATCGTCATCCAGATCCAGCAAAAGAGAGGTGGATCCTGCATGTCTTTCAGTCCCTGAACGGACTGCACCACAGCTAAAGCCCAATGTGATGTCGTTTGTTAAATCATCCTCTATAAACTTTCCCCAGCAGGCATCCGCATATTCGAAGTCAAAACTATCAGCGATTCCATATTTTTCCATGGATAGATTCTCAAAATAATCTAGAGTCTGTCCGATTACTCCAAATGTCAGAATATCCAGGTCCCCATCCCCATCCAAATCTTCAATGGCAGGAATATCAATACTATTCACATATATTAAGGACTTGAAGGAATTGAAATAAAGAGCCTCCAGTTGTTCCTGTACTTTCTCAAATTCAATGTGGTAAGGAGTGGACACATTTTTATACACCTCTATTCCCGAGTTCAGATCACTTGCAAATGCAAAAATATCAGCTAAACCATCGCCATTGTAATCTTTCAAATGAAGATAGCGCGTAATAACAGGGAAATGAGGTTCATACTGGGGCCGGTAGCTGTAATTCAGGCTATCCGAATAAATAAATGGCAGGATTCGGTCATCAATTTTATCCAGTACAAGCAGGTCGTTTTTCCCATCAAAATTCAAATCTATACTGGAGAAAACAGGAAACTTGAGTCCTCCACCGAAAGCATTATCATACTTATCACCCTTTTCGTCAAAAACTTCAATTAAAGCGCTTTGATAGAAAGCCGGGTATTGCTGGCCAAATGCAAACAGGATCGCAAAATAAAATAAGGCTGTACAGATGAATTGTTTCATTAAAAAAGATGACTTAACTACCAAAGTTATGTATTATTTTTTCCAGAAAGCCTTTGTCAGCAGTATTATCACGGTAAAAAGTTCCAAACGACCGACCAACATCAAAAAGGAGAGAAACCATTTTCCAATTCCAGGTATTTGTGCGTAATTACCAGCCGGCCCTACTTCCCCAATGCCCGGACCAATATTTCCAAGACTGGCTGCAACAGATCCAAATGCACTGTTTAAATCCAGTCCTAAAGCTATCATGATCAATGTCGAAATAATGAAAATCATGATATAGATATAAAAAAAAGCCAGAATATTAGACATGATATCGGATGAGACCACTTTTCCATTGTACCGTACAGGAATGACGGCACGGGGATGAATAATGCGCCTGAATTCTGTAATGGTATTCTTAAACAACAACAAATGTCTGCCCACTTTCATGGATCCTCCTGTAGATCCTGCACAACCTCCCACAAACAATAAGGCCACTATAAAAATCTTTACAAACAAGTTCCACTGATTGTAATCAGCTGTTACAAAACCAGTGGTTGTAACAATTGAAACCACATGGAACAAGGAATCCCTGAACGCATTTGGAATCCTGAAATCCATCACCAGAACCAGGACAAATGCAATCAAAACCGCGGATAATACAAGTGCTATGGAGTAAAACTTGAATTCTTCATTGGCAATTACTTTCCGGAATTCACCTTTCAATGCAAAATAGGATAAGGTAAAATTTGTTCCAGCCAGGAACATAAAAAAAATGATTACATAGTGGATATAAGAAGAATCATAAAAAGCGATACTGCTATTTTTAATCGAATAACCACCGGTGGCCATAGTGCTGTATGAATGGCATATTGCGTCAAAAACGGGCATGTCTCCTAGGACGAGCAAAATGACTTCGGCAACAGTAAAAATAAAATAGATAGCCCACAAGCGTTTAGCAGTTTCTTTTATGCGCGGATGTAGTTTATCAGGTGCAAAGCCAGGCACTTCAGCAACAAACAACTGCATCCCTCCTATCCCTAAATAAGGGATAATTGCAATTGTCATGACAATGATTCCCATTCCACCTATCCACTGCGTCATGCTTCTCCAATACAGCAAACCCGGGCTCATGCCTTCAATATTCGTTAAAATGGATGCTCCTGTAGTAGTAAAACCCGACATGGTTTCAAAAAAAGCATCGGTAAAAGAAGGAATTTCACCTGAAACAAGGAATGGCAACATCCCAAAAAATGAAATAACCACCCATCCACTGGCTACAATAAAATAACCTTCCTTTTTACCAGGTACTCGATCAGGATTTCTGGTTAAAAAACGCAGAAAAAACCCAAATACTATACAGATCATGGATGATACCAGGATGGCTTCCAGGTCAGCGGATTGGTAATAAAGGGAGACAATGGCGCTGCTCAGCATGAGAAAACCTGTCAGAACAAGCAATCGGCCAAGAATATTAATGATGAGCTTAAAATTCAGCATGCATTCGGCTATTTCGGTATAAGGATCATAAAAGTCTAGTGAAAATAGCGTTCAACCTTATGTATAAGTGCCGGGATCGCAAAGACAACCACATGATCACCCACTTCAATTTGAGTGTTTCCGGTCACAATATTACTTTCATCTTCCCGAACTAATCCTCCAATAATAACTCCTTTGGGAAAATGAAGATTCTGCACTTTTTTTTCTGTAATTTTTGAACCTTCTTTAACAATAAACTCATAGACATCCGCTTCGACCCCGTTTAAGCACTTTGAGGAAGTGACTTCTGCATCCAGTGTAAATTGATGTATATAACTCGCTGCAATAAGCTTTTTATTGATGATGGTATCGACTCCAATATTCTGGGAGAGTTCAATGAATTCAATATCTTCCACCAGGGCAATTGTTTTCTTTACCCCGTTTTTTTTGGCCAACAAACAGGAGAATATATTTACTTCCGTGTTGTCACTGACAGCAATGAAAGCATCCATGGTTTCCAGTCCCTCATCTCTGAGTATTTCTATATCTGTTCCATCTGCATTAATCACCAAGGTATTTTTAAGAACTGAAGCCAATTCTTCACAAACCTCCATCTTTTTGTCAATTAACTTTATATTGAACCTATCCTCTAATTCGATTGCTGTTCTTTTTCCAATTTTAGTGCCTCCAAGTATCATGATGTTGGAAATGCTGAAAGGCTTTACACCACATATTGCCAGGAGTCTTTCTATTTTTTCTTTTTTTGTGATCACGTAAACCTGATCGTTTGGCAAGAATTCATCCGCACCGGTAGGCATGATGGTTTCATTTCCTCTTTTAATGGCAACAGCCCTGTAATCAAGTGATTTCTCGCTTTTACTAATCTCCTGAAGTGTTTTATTCAATACCTGTGCTTTTTCATCAATTCGCAATTGCAATAAAGAAAGTTTCCCCTGTGAAAAATCGAATGTTTCAGTTGCACCGGTTTGCTTTAAAAGTTCTACAATTTCAAGTGCCGCAATTCGCTCAGGATAGATCATGGTATCCACACCAATATTTTTATATACCTCCTGTTCAGAAGGGATCAGGTATTCAGCATCATCAATTCTAGCAATAGTGGTTCTTGCTCCCAGTTTTTTCCCTAAAATACAGCTGATAAAATTAACGTCATGATCACTGGTAACAGCTATCAGTAAATCTGATTTATTCACTTCAGCCAGCTTGAGAATACTAATTAAGGATGAAGAGCCGTGAACTGTCATTAAATCAATGTGTGACTCAGCAATTCTCAATCTTTCTTTATCCTTATCAATAAGAGTCACATTATGCGCATTGTCTACCAACATTTTCGCCAGGTACATTCCAACGGCACCAGCACCTGCAATAACAACATTCATGATTAATTCATATTCAGCTTATGCGAACAAATTTATTCATTTCTATATATTATCTATGGATTATTTTATTTTTTTGAATCTTTCATAGTAATAAATAAGAGCCAGGCAAAAAGCATGATAATGGAAGCTGAAATGATAGGCAAATTCAAATCGATGATAATTATGAATCCGGCAAAAATCGGGGGAACAGCATAAGCAATCGATTGAAAAGATTGATTAATTCCAAGCATTTTACCTTGCAGATGATCAGGGCTTTCATCTGAAAGCAAGCTTAATAAATTGGGTTGTGACAAACCATGAAAAATAGAAACCAAAGGCAGCAAAAACAAGAACCACCAGCTGTCTTTTGGCAAAACGAGGATGAATATACATGCAGATAATAAAAGAAGAGAAAAGCTTAGTACTGCTTTTGGACCAGATATTTTCGACAACAGGGGAGTAAGCAATCCCTGGCTGAGAACAATCCAGATTCCTATATAGGCAAAAATATTCCCAATATTTCTTTGATTAAAACTGAATTTACTGATCAGGTACACATCAAAAAATTGAGTGTAAAAGTTAAATGCAAGTATAAATAATAAAGAAACCATGAAAAGCCTTCGAATGCCTTTCATTTGAAGTACCATTAAAATCTCTGAAAAACTACTGAGCCATCTGACTTTCTTTCCCTGGCGCGTGGTATTTGTTTCAGGAAAGCTAAATAAAATCAGCAAAGCATTGATCAGGACCAAAATGGCTGCAATGAAAAAAGGAGTTGCATAATTAAACCAGGAAACAATAGTGGGATCTGATGTAAATCCACCAATCAGAGGACCAGCAATAAATCCCAATCCAAAGGCCATGCCTACCATGCCAAAGCGCCTGGGTTTGTCTTTGCTTTCTGTGACATCGGCAATTGCCGAATAAACAACAGATACATTGCCTCCTGTAATTCCATCAATTATTCTGCCTGCAAAAATCAAAGGAATACTTTGATAGATAATTCCATAAATAATCAGGCAATAACCGACTATGGTCCCCTGCAATGAAAATAACAACACTGGCCTTCGTCCCACCCGGTCAGAAATGGAGCCTAAAATCGGGGCACCAATGAACTGAAGCAAAGGATAAGAAGCTTTGAGCAGACCAATAATGATCATGATCTGTGAAATGCTCATGTCTCTTCCCAGGACCTGGTTGGATGGTGCAAGAAAAAGCATGGCCAGAACAGGGATAATGATGGAAATTCCCAGGGAGTTAAGGAACACAGTAAAGAAAATGACGATGAGTGTAGATGACTTTTTAGTCTTCATGCAGGAAAGAATTTGGACTTCAAACCTACATAAATTTTTTATAGGTGAATTTAATTGACAGGATTAAAAATTGATTTGAATTCTACGAATAAATCAAGTTTTTATGATAGTTTGGACAAGATCCTGCCTTGCATTTTGTTAAAGATGTCAGAATAATTGTTTAACTTCACCTATTCGTTTATAAATAAGGGATGCTTTGAAAGCAAAACTGATCTCATTTTTTTTAATTGCACTTTTGTTGCTTTTAGACTGGGCTGCAATTCATGATATTTTGAAGGGGAATGAGGATAGTTTCATGGCTGAGTACATGATACTTATTGTTAGTATTGTAGTATTTGTTATGATGCTGGTCATTCAACTGGTCCGATCGAGAAAAAAGTAGTTCAATTTCAGAAAGGATCATGTGTATGAATCAAATGATTTTCCAACATGGAGAATGATTAGTCAAAGAACATGTGAATCTTCTTTCAGCAGGAAACACCATTTCATTTTATATTGCC
>JADHTG010000075.1 GCA_016776505.1 Bacteroidota bacterium | reverse complement strand
TATTAGGAAAAGGAGGGCTGATCCAGGCCTATGGAACAGCTGCAGAACAAGCCATAAAAAACGGGACCATTGTTACACTTTCAGAAAAAATATCCCTGCATATAGATCTTCCATTTGATGATTATGCATTGGTTGTTGATGATTTGAAGAAAGTGAATGCAGAATTTATCAGGGAAGATTTTGACGATAACTGCCACATGGAAATACGGATTGAAAAGGATAGTTTAGAAATGATATTGGCAAAGATGGATGACTTTAAAATACATTCCATAAAATATGATTTGTAAGCCTGCTTTGTCTTTCGTTCGTTCATCCGAAATTTTAATTGCAATTCAGTACAACAAGCAACCACATTAGTATTAAATCCATCTACACTTTATAAAATCTTCCAAATAAGAATAAAAAGGAAATCTTTTTCATGATATTTGCTCCATTCTGCAATTATTATTTAGCTGATCTGTTTAGCCACTTTACTACATTAATACAGTTGATATGAGAAAATATCTGATCCTGCTATTCCTTATGTTGAGTACTTTTCTCTCCCCTGCTCAAAAAAAATACACCATCAGCGGCTATCTGTACGATTCTGAAAGTGGAGAAAAACTGATTGGTGCCAATGTATACGACCAGCATCGACTGATGGGAACCACTTCAAATACCTATGGCTTTTTTAGCCTGACGCTGGCCACCGACACCTACAATCTTGTTTTTTCATACCTGGGATATGGTGCTGAAATAAAACGATTCATATTGAAGAAGGATATCACCCTGAATGTGAAATTAGTACCAGGATTAACACTGGAAGAAGTGGAGATCTTTGCTACACAGACCGAACGTATTGAGGAGATGTCCAAAATGAGTACCATAAAAATACCGGTTGCTCAAATTAAAACCATTCCTGCCATGTTCGGGGAAGTGGATGTATTAAAAGCGCTCCAGTTATTACCGGGAGTTCAAAGCGGAATGGAAGGTGGAAGTGGCTTGTATGTCCGCGGTGGCGGACCAGATCAAAACCTTATTCTGCTGGATGGAACCCCTGTTTACAATGCTTCCCACTTGTTTGGTTTCTTTTCCGTGTTTAATGCAGATGCAATTAAAAACGTAGAGTTGATAAAAGGGGGATTTCCTGCCCGTTATGGAGGCAGATTGTCCTCCGTCATTGATATCAGCCTGAAAGAAGGCAACCTGAAAAAGATCAAAGGAGAAGGATCCATTGGTCTCATCGCATCTAAATTCACACTTGAAGGACCCATCTGGAAGGATAGAACCTCCTTTATTATTGCAGCTCGCAGGACTTACCTGGACATGATCATCCAGCCTTTGATCCGGAATGCCATGGGTGAAAGCCAGGATGTAAAAGCAGGCTATTTTTTTTATGATTTAAATGCGAAAATCAATCATAAATTATCTGAAAAGGATCATTTATATCTATCCCTCTACATGGGTGACGATAAGTTTTACCTGACTCAAAAACCTTACTCTTACCTGTATGATGGTGTGCTGTTTACGGAATCAGCAGATGCAGGATTAGGCTGGGGTAATCTGACATCCGCATTGCGCTGGAATCATCAGTTCAGCAATAAATTGTTTTCAAATCTATCCATCACCTATACACAATACGATTTCGATGTGCATGAAGAGGAAAGTCATGCACAAGGTCCCGTAAATGAGTCATTCTCCATGAAATACGTTTCAGGAATTAATGACCTGGCTGCCAAACTCGATTTTGACTTTTTACCCAATCCAAACCATTTCGTAAAATTCGGGGCCAATGCCATTTACCACACATTCAAGCCCGGAGCCACAGCCATAAAGATCACATCTTCTACAACAGATACGAATACCACCTTAGGAGCAGACAATTTAAATGCCTGGGAATATGCTGCCTATGTGGAGGATGATTATCGAATAACTGAGCATCTGAAGGCGAATATTGGTCTTCATGCATCTGCTTTCCAGGTCAATGATGAATTTTATTACAGGATTCAGCCACGGGTATCTGCCCGTTACTTATTCGATAAAAGCTGGTCGATAAAAGCATCATTTGCCAGTATGCAGCAATATGTGCATTTGCTCACCAATTCGACCATTGGATTGCCCACTGATTTGTGGGTACCCAGCACCGATACCATAAAACCTCAAAATGCAGATCAGATCGCATTGGGTTTTGCCACTTCAATCAAGGAAAAATACCAACTTTCTATTGAAGGCTACTACAAAAAAATGAGCAATTTGATAGAATATGTGGATGGTGCTACATTCCTGAATACAGAAACAGACTGGCAGAAAAAAGTGGAAGCGGGTGAAGGTTGGTCATATGGCGGTGAGATTTTCTTTGAAAAGAAGGCAGGAAAAACAACGGGATGGATTGGTTATACTTTATCATGGACATACAGGCAATTTCCCCATATCAATTTTGGAGAAATTTTTCCTTACAAATACGACAGGCGACATGATGTTTCCATTGTTGTTTCCCACGAATTGGGTAAGGACCTGGATGTGTCGGCCACCTGGATTTATGGTACCGGAAATGCAGTGACCTTGCCTGTAGTAAGAGCTATGGGCAGCGAAGACCCGTGGGGTTGGGGCTATAGCGAAATAGAATATTATGATAAAAAAAATGACTATAGAATGGCAGCCTATCACCGTTTGGATCTTTCTGTAAACTGGCATTTACCCACCAGTTGGGGACAATTGACAATCAATGGGAGCATTTACAATTTCTATAACCGGAGAAATCCTTTCTATTATTACTTTGCTTTTGACAACAGGGGCAACAGGGTATTGAAACGCGTAAGCCTCTTCCCTATGATCCCATCTCTAAGTATGAATTTCAAGTTTTAATTAGTTTGATTATGAGAAAAAGAAACTTTACCCTGATTCCCGTATTGCTGATAGTTGCATTGTCATTCAGTAATTGTGAAAAAACAGAAGATATTGTGGATTTCCCGGTCCTGGATCCAACACTGGTTCTAAATTGCTATTTTTCCCCGGACTCTATTTGGTCGCTACGCGTAAGTAAAAGTCTTTCTGTAATCGACAATGCTGAATTAACATTAATCCAGGATGCTACTGTCAGGTTATTTGAAGAGGGCCATCTTTTTTCAACTATAACAGCAGCTGACCCGGATGGGATGTATCGATATCATGGAGATTCACCCACAACAGGAAAAGAATACAGCGTGGAGGTAAGCCATCCAAAGTATCATACTGTCACATCCAGCGATCTGCTTGTCAATACGGGAAGCGCTTCCATTTCAAAATACATGATCATGGATTCATCAACATTTTACGATCCCGGGAATGGTAAAAATTATGGAGAAATAGACGGCAATATCACACTAAGAATTGAAGATCAGGCAGATATTGACAACTACTATCTTATCAAAGTGTTTTATATGGATTCTTTTTTCGGTGTTAAATCCAGGTACATTATATATGATATTTCATCTGATAACCCTGCAGTAGATGAAAACTACTTCAACGGGTTACTTATTTCTGATTTTCTTTTTGACGGACAGTCTTATGAAATAAGTTTTGAAATCAGGGACTGGGATTATCATACTGATAAAGAATACATCATAGTTTTGGAATCCATGTCAAGAGCACGTTATCTTTATGAGCAATCTTATTCTCTCTATTTAAACAGGCTGCATAATCCATTTGCAGAACCAGTATTGGTCTACAATAATATTGTAAACGGCTACGGAATTTTTGCCGGTTTTTCAACTATTGAAAGGAAGATTACCTTTTAGCAACAATAAAAAGATTGGACACAGAGTCAGTTTATAAGGATTCCGATTACAATTTCTCAAATTCCAAAGTGATGTAATTATCATCCCCAGTCGATGCTTCAAAGCTCAAACTGATTCCATTTTTTTCAAAGATATTATAAGCGATAAAACCAAAATAGCCATAATCGGAATCACTTTCTATTATATCCCAGCTTTCAAGACATGTTTCCAATTCTCCCCATATTCTCCTTATCTCATCCTGACTACTTTCAATCTCAAAAAATACACTCCACTTAACACTAGTGGAAAAAACATGTTTTTTATAATAACCTGCGTTGAATCCGTTTACTAAATACATTGGCTTATACTTATAGATAGTATTTTTGAAGATATCCAGTGATATTTCAACATCTTCTGTTGTAAATAAACCCGTAAAAGAATTTTCAAACCCAGAAGCAATTTTCTCAATAGATATACATAATTCACTGGAAGATACAATAGTTGATCCTGAACTTTGAGCAAAAAGTCCTGTTGAAATAAAAAAAATAGCAATCACAAATAGTATATTTTTCATAATTGTTATAAAATTTAGAATATTATAATTTGTATACCATTAACCATAGAAAAGTAAATAAACAAGCTAGTCCTTTTTACCACTTTTGAAGATTGTAAACGCCAGTATTTCTATGAACCTGGCAGTATATCGTTTGTTTTCTGAACAATTTCCTTCCTTTTTGATGCAAAATAAAGGATCACAATTCCTGCAACAATAAATGGAATACTCAGCCACTGCCCCATATTTAACATCATTGCACTTTCAAATTCCACCTGGTCTTCTTTTACAAACTCAATCAGGAAACGCACTGCAAATAAGGCTGTAAGAAAGATGCCAAATATTTGGCCAGGAAGTGGCTTTCCATCCTTTTTATAATAAAACCACAACAGGAAGAAAAATATTAGCAGGTAGGATAAGGCTTCATAAAGCTGTGCAGGGTGATGAGGGCCAAAAATACCAAAAGGCTCCAATTTTTCAAATATGAATCCCCAGCTTAAGTCGGTGCTTTTGCCAATGATTTCAGAATTGAACAAATTGCCCATTCGAATCCAGAAACCGGCCATGGCCACCATGATGACAATACGATCTATCAGCCAAAAAAATGTAGTTTCCTTATGTTTCCTGGCAAAAATGATCATGGCTAATACAATGGCAATCCCTGCACCATGACTTGCTAAACCACCTTCCCAGACATATAGCATTTCCAATGGATGCCTCAGGTAATAAGAAGGTTCGTAAAATAAACAATGTCCTAAACGCGCACCAACAATGGTTGCAACCAGCATATAAAAGGTCAGTTTATCCAACAACTGTATATCTTTTCCTTCTTTTTTAAAAATGCGTGTAAGCAGTATGTAAGAAATGTAGAAAGCCAGAACGAAAAACAATCCATACCATCTCACAGGTATACTGCTATTCGGGAATATTTCGGGTTCAATGTTCCAATGGATAAAATGAAGCAGCATATTGAATTTTTAAATGTGGAGCAAAAATAAGTAAAGGATATTTATCTTTTCAGTAATTTCAAAAGTGGAGGTAGATTGTTAACCCGGATGCTTTGAATACTTTCCTCGCTGGCACCAAAACCTTTGTTGAATTCATAAATTCCGGGTAAAGTTGAGCCGGCAAAATCAAATAGCTGATCTTTTCCGGCATTCACTTCTAAACAGTGGTGGATCATTAAAAACATGGCTTTATGAGTCTTTCCTTCTTCTGTTGTGGCTGATGTAAGAAGAATGGAGCGGTTTGCATATTCCACCAACATGACAGCTGTTATAATTTCCTGCGAAGAATTTAAAGCGGCATAACAATGAACAGCCTGATGCTGTTGCAATACGCCTAACAAGACAGGAAGAACTGTCAGGTTTTCCTCGTATCCTCCCTGGTTCTGTATTTTGAAGTTCAGAAATTCCGAAGGTTCCATACTTTTAATCCTGATACTGGATTTGACAGCCCTTCTGATATTTTTTCGATGTGTTGGATGTATTTCTTTTTCAATTTCTGACAAAGCAGGTTTGAGATCAATGAATTGATTAATGCCTTTTGCTGCTATCAAATCCTGATTATCAATATAATTTCCAGGGCTGAGTCGAATTTCAATGAATTTGAAGTGATTCAATAATAGATCTGCATGAGGACCAAAATCAATTTGCCCGCTTTGATTGGAAAACAGTCCCCCAAACTGAGTATAGGGCGGTTGAAATAAGTAGGAGATACCGTATTTTTTTCTCCAGCAAACCGGGATAACCTGAGTGTGATCTTCATCTATCAAACCCATCCAGCCTGGTGATACAACATCCAGGTACCATGAAATGGCGTAAACAGAAGAACGAGTGGAACCAAGGATAGTCTGATCCCATTGTGATTTATTAATTTCCCTGTTTGAAAAAAGTCTGAACATTATTTAATCTGACTGATGATCCAATTCGTCATAAAATCAAGTACCTCCGGAGAAAATGTTTCTTCGATTTGAACGTATTCGGTTATTAGTCCGGTCTTGCTATGTTGAAATAAATGATTTAATTCCTGAAACTCTTTGATTGTAAACTGCGTATTCCCTCCCTCCTGCAAGGCTTTTTCTATTCCTGCTAAATTCTGGGCAGCAGCTACCTGTAGGTCCAGGCTGCCATTGAGTGCCAGAACAGGACACTTGACCTGCTGAAGTACTGGAACAGGGTCGAACGAAAGAAAATAGCGAAACCAGGGTGATGTGAGTATATTCAGGTTTTGTTCCAACATTTCATCAGACCATCCCCTGCTTTGCTTTTCAGCATCTGAATATCCTTTGGCTTTTTTCTTAACATATTTCCGGATTTTTTTACTGGCTTTGTCATTATCCTCTTCCTTTTCAATTAGTTGATAAATCATGGCATTTGCTTCCAGGATATCCTGTATCAATCCCTCTCTTGCTCCGCTTTTAGAATAGATCAATTCGGTCTGATCCAATAAAATTTGCTTTCCCGTAGTCCCTGGGCCTGCAAGTAAAATAAGAAAAGCTATATCATCCCGATTATTTGCCGTGATGGGAGCTATCATCCCACCTTCGCTATGACCTATCAAACCAATCTGATCAGGAATGATGTTTTTTTGCGATTTCAGAAATTCCACAGCTGCTGATACATCAGTTGCGAAGTCCAGGGATGTTGCTGTTGCCTGGTCACCTTCTGAGTCTGCCACTCCCCTGTCGTCAAACCGCAGAACTGCAATTCCATTGCGTGTTAAATGATCAGCAATAACCTTAAATGGTTTGTGATAAAATATTTCCTCATCCCTGTTCTGGCCTCCTGATCCTGTTATCATGACAACTGCAGGAACAGGCTGACGGAGTTTGGGTTTTGTCAGGGTTCCCGCCAATGTAATCCCGGCCTTTTTATTATCGAACTTCACTTCATTTTCCAGGTAAGGATAAGGTGGTTGAGGTTCCTGAGGACGATTCGGCTTTTTAAATCCACCTTTGGCCAACAGCAAAGGCCAGCTTCTGCCAGCCTGGGACCAGTTACCATCGATGACACTATCTCCTTCAAGCAACTTTCCATCAAAAGTTCCCTGGACAACTGTCACATCCAGATTCAGTAAACCTTCCTTATAGGTAACTTTTTCTACAGCTATTCCCGTTGCACCCTGATCCGGAGAATCCATGGTAGCATGCAGACCACCTTCAATCAGGCTGAAATGAAAAACAACGCTAAGTTTAGCCGCTCCTAAATCCAGTTTTCCATTCCAGCTGCCCAGAATTTCTGCATGGGATTGTGCCAGTAAATGAGATATTGAAATAAGTAAAATGGATAGTATAATAAAAACCCTCTTCATGTGTGATTACTTTAATTGTTTCAAATTTCTTACAAATTCGTCGATTTCCTTGCCGGAAAATCCTTTTTCCCTGGCTGCACTTTCCAGTGTTCACCAAATGGGTTCACCACAACGAATACAGCGAATTCCTTTATCTCCCAGGTAATTCATTGATCCCGGATATTCATTGACCAACTCTTCTATCGTAATTTCTTTGTTTATCATCATGTTAAAGATTTGATAACTCTTCAAACCAAGACAGCTATTCATTATGTTGATAATAATTTAACTTACCTACGCTAAAGCTCTGGCAGGCAAAGCAATTTAAACTATATCACCCCTCTTAATCCCAACTCAATAACTTTCACATCCAGTATCTTCTTTTTTTCCAGTTCAAAAATGACCATGGTTCTTATTTTGTGTAGTCCGTATTTCCCGGCCGATCCTGGATTAATATGCAGTAAATTGAGCTTATTATCTGGTATTATTTTTAATATATGAGAATGACCACTCAGAAATATATCCGGAGGATTTTGCCTGATCTCATTTCTCAAGGATTTATCATAGTTTCCAGGATAACCTCCAATGTGGACCATAAGGACCTCAAATTCTTCGTATATAAATCTTCGTTTTAATGGCAATGCTTTCCTGAGCTCCTGACCATCAATATTACCGTAAACCGCACGTAAAGGTTTTATCGCTTGATATGTGTCAAGCATTTCAATATTCCCAATATCCCCCATGTGCCAAATTTCATCGCACAAAGCCAGGTTATGCGCAATCATGTCATCATGATGTCCGTGGGTGTCACTGAGTATGCCTATTCTGTTCAAGCTGTTATTTTTTAAATGGATGCTTTTATATGGATCTGGTTTAATATTCAAGTTTAAGGAGAATTGGGGGAAGAAAAAAGACATTGAAAGATAGAAAAGACATTGCAAACGATTCCAATGTTCGAAACTTTGGAAACGTTTATTGAATAGACAACAACTGCTTGAAATTTTAACGAAAACATACAGGCAGATTTGACAACTTTCAAAAAGTTGTCAAATCTTAACAGTTTGCAAAGGAATACATCATAAATAAAAGCTACGTATTTTTGCATTTGTAATCAACTGATTACAAAACACAATGAAATGGCCAAACGAAAAGATTTAATAAAGGGAATTCATGCTATAGAAGAAGCCATAGCAAGTGGACATCCGCTAATCAAAGTGTTAATTCAAAAAGATATACGAAACAGTTCCATAAATGAAATTGTTGCACAGTGTCGAAAAGGCAATACTAGGATTCAATATGTTCCTAAAGAAAAACTGAACCGTTTAAGTTCAGTGGGTCACCAGGGTATTATAGCCATGACATCCCCTATTGAATTTGTAGAATTAGAACTGCTTATCCCTGTCTTGTACGAACGAACCAAAGCACCGCTGGTTTGTGTTTTGGATGGTGTGACCGATGTCAGGAATTTTGGAGCCATTGCACGCAGTGTTGCATTTTTGGATGTCGATGCCCTGATTATCCCTTCAAAAGGATCGGCAGAAATAAATGAGGAAGCCATCAAAACATCTTCAGGTGCTTTGCTGAAAATCAATGTGTGCAGGGTAAACGAACTAACAGAAAGCATTTCCTATTTAAAGCACTGTGGATTACAAATAATAGCAGCTACTGAAAAAGCAAAAGATACTGTTGGGCAGGTGGATTTTACACTTCCAAGCTGCATTGTCCTGGGAGCTGAAGATACGGGTATCAGTCTCTCCATTCTTCAAAAAAGTGACCAGGAAGTTAAAATCCCCGGAACAGGACTGGATTCTTTAAATGTCTCAGTATCTGCCGGAATTGTTTTTTATGAAGCTTCCAGGCAAAGGTCTAAATAGTTCTTGTAGGTATGAGGCAATCTATGGCAGAAACACCAAAATACAAATCCCAATACCCAAAACTTTTTAATCTTACCCAATGGGATGCCTACGGCACAAGCTTTAACTTTTAACCTGCAAGCATTACACTAAACTCTCAAATTATCAATTATATAAAAATAATTCATTTATCATCCTATTTTCAGGATATTTGAACACAAAACCAGGAGCATTGAAAATCGCTTTTATTGTACAGGGAGAAGGCCGGGGGCATTTGACACAGGCTATTTCGATGCAGGAATTACTGGAAGTAGAAGGGCATGAAATCGTACTGGTTTTAGCCGGCACAAATCCCCAAAGAAAACTTCCTCCTTTCTTTCTGAACCATTACACCGATAAGATACAAACCTATGAAAGCCCGAATCTCATAAAGGACAGAAACAGCAAAGCAATCCGCTTGAAATATTCGCTTTTCTACAACTTGCTTCGTATTCCCATTTTTCTGAAACAACTCAAAAGAATAAACTACCATATCAAACAAGCTGATGTAGACCTGGTCATTAATTTTCATGAAATTGTATGTGGTTTCTGGTTTTTATTCTACAGGCCAAAAGTGCCAATCGTTTCCATTGCCCATCAATATATTTATTCTCACTTCAGATTTCATTACCCAAAGCTTTCGCGTTTCAGTAAGATTTCCCTTGAAATGCTTAATAGTTTCACCACCATGGGCTCAAAAAAGATACTGGCAATTCACTTCATTCAGTGGGAAAATTTAGTATGGGACCATCTGTTTGTCATACCTCCACTGATCAGAGATAGAATAAAAACGATTAAAACAGAAGATAAAGGTCATTTATTGATCTATTTATTGAATCCAGGCTACGCAGATGAAATTATCCTTTGGCATCAAAATCATCCTGAAAAGGAAATTCATTGCTTCTGGGATAAAGAGAATGCTGAAGAAGAATATAAACACTCTCATAACCTGACTTTTCATCGGCTGAATGCAGATAAATATATTCACTACCTGGCAGGCTGCGCAGGACTGGCAACTACCGCCGGTTTTGAAAGTATTTGCGAAGCCATCTACCTCGAAAAACCGGTATTAATGGTTCCTGTTAAAAATCATCCCGAACAAATGATCAATGCAATAGAAGCAGTAAAAGCAGGAGCCGGCTTGAAGGCCAGCTTCTTCGATTTGCACGAATTAATACATTATATAGATAGTTATACCCCCAATCCAGTATTTAAAAGTTGGGTAAATTATGCTTCTGAACTGATTTTGAAAGAGATAAATACTTTAGAAAACGAGAGTGACAATTAATTTGGAGAGCTTTAATTATCTTTTAAATTTGTCCCCTGACTAAAACACAATAAATAAATGCTATGATATTACTAGATGGAAAAGCACTTTCAAACCTGGTAAAGGATGAACTTAAAATCGAGGTAGAAAAATTGAAATCCAAGGGAATCAGACCTCCCCACTTGGCAGCTATATTGGTAGGAGAAGATCGTGCCAGTCAGTCCTATGTCAGGGGAAAAATGAAATCCTGTGAACGCATTGGATTTGGATCCAGTTTGTTTAAATATGACGAAGCGCTCACAGAGAAGGAATTATTAAAAAAAATAGAGGAATTGAACAAGGATGAAGAAATTGACGGTTTTATTGTTCAGTTACCCCTGCCCTCCCATATTAAGGAAAATAAAGTAATTGAAGCGGTCAGCCCGGAGAAAGATGTGGATGGATTCCATCCCATTAATATTGGACGGATGGCCAAGAATATGGATGCCCTGCTGCCTGCGACACCCAATGGAATACTTGAAATCATCAAGCATTACAAGATAGAAACATCTGGTAAACATTGCGTTGTGGTTGGTCGAAGCAATATTGTCGGGATGCCGATGAGTATTTTAATGGGTCGTAAAAATTATCCCGGTGATTGTACGGTCACATTGGTGCACAGCCGCACAAGGAATATCAAGGAAATTTGTCAAACAGCTGATATTCTTATTGCTGCAATCGGGAAGGCTTATTTTGTGACAGAAGATATGGTGAAAGAGGAAGCAATTGTAATAGATGTAGGTATTAATGCTTTAGATGATCCATCCAGTGAAAAAGGCTATAAATTGGTGGGTGATGTAGATTTTGACAAGCTGGCTTCGAAATGCTCTTATATTACACCTGTTCCTGGTGGTGTGGGAGCTATGACCATTGCCTCCTTACTTCAAAACACCATGACAGCTGCCAAAAAACGCAGGATGTAATGGCTTCTGATTCAACATCTATCCTGCATCACCTTGAAATTCCGGAAAATCATATTCCTGTCAATGAGATTTTCTATTCCATTCAGGGAGAAGGCTTTCATCATGGCTGCCCGGCATTTTTTATCCGTTTTGCAGGTTGTGATATCGGCTGTATTTGGTGTGACAGCAAAGATGGCTGGTCGGTTGAGGAATCTCATTTCATGCCTGTTGAACACATTGTGAATGAAGCTGTCAGCTCGGATATCGGGATGGTCATTATTACCGGAGGAGAACCACTGATCTATAACTTGCAAAATCTAACTGAAAAATTAAATCAGAATAAAAAGAAAATTCATATTGAAACATCCGGTGCTTATCCTCTTTTCGCTTCATTCGACTGGCTTACCCTGTCCCCCAAGAAAGTTAAATTACCCCTGGAAAGTTATTACTCATTGGCAAATGAATTAAAAATAATAGTAAACGATGAGTCAGATCTGAATTTTGCGCAAAGCCAGGCGAAGAAAATCGGTACTGCATGTCATTTATTCCTGCAACCGCAATGGAATCAATTAAAAATTATGCTTCCAAAAATTATGGATTTCATAAAAGCAAATCCGGAATGGAGATTGAGTTTGCAAAATCATAAATTCCTGGGAATTAAATAAAATCCAGATAAGGCATATTCGCATTTGATTTTCAATGATTGATAATTCTTCAATACAGTCTTATCTTTGATTCCTGAAAAATACATTCCATGAGAAGAATCATCCTGTTGTTACTGCTTAGTTGCTTTTTCGTCCCCGCGCGAGCACAGTATTTCACCATTAAGACCAATCTGCCTTCTTTGGCTTTTAATAGCTTCAGTTTTACCGGAGAATATGCTTTTAGATCCAATGGATCAATTGCATTGAATCTGAATTATCGCTATCCAAAAGGAACTTTCAGGACATTTAAGGATAAGGATGGATTCCGATATCATTTAAATGGGATGTATATAACTCCTGCCTTCAGAATATATCCTCAAAATGAGGCTCCAAAAGGCTTTTATTGGGGTCCTTATTTTCGCATGGGGAGATTTGGCAGTCAATGGGACGGAGCTTATGAACCAGATACTGCCACTTTTGTCGAGTACAGCGTGAAATTGAATTTAACCGAATTGGGATTAGGTGTTCAGGCAGGTTATCAGTTTATTCTGCAAAGTGGTTTTACCATTGATTTGCTTTTCATTGGTCCCAGAATAAGCTATTTCGGTTTCAAAGGAGATATTCAAGGGGATTTGAACGAAGATATAATTTATGAGATAATTGACCTGGACGGCCTGGATGAGGATGGTTTTTATGGCATCGGAAAATCAATCATTGACTGGCTTGACCAATCAGCCATTATCCGGCTTCCAGTCATTTTCCCGGCTTATCGAATAGGTTTTTCCATCGGCTATACCTTTTAGAATCCAAGCAAAAACCGATAATGAATCAACCAAAGTCTTCCATATTTCTTGCCTGGATCATCCTTATTTTCTTAATCCTTGTTTGGGGAAGCTCCTTTATTCTGATCAAGCGTGGATTGCTTTATTTTACACCTGTAGAGCTGGGGACGCTTCGTGTAAGTATTTCATTTCTGATCATCCTGCCTTTTGTATTTAAAAGAATAAAAAGATATAATATACAGACAAATCTGATCCTTTTTGTCTCGGGACTGCTTGGCAATGCTATTCCAGCTGTTTTATATGCACTTGCTGAAAGGGGTTTGGATAGTTTAAGTGCAGGTGTATTGAACTCGCTGACCACTGTTTTTGCATTGGTTGTGGGATTGGTATTTTTTAATTTGAAAGTCAAATTTATCAACGTGATTGGTGTAATCATTGGTCTGGCAGGTGCAGTTGGACTACTGACTGTCAGTGGTGGTAACACATTGAATTTTAATATCCAATATGGTTTCTATGTGATCCTTGCAACCATTATGTATGCACTCAATATCAACATCATCAAATATTATTTAAAAGAAATTGATTCATTCTCCATTGCGGTCATGGCATTCTTTTATACAGGGATCATTTCAACAGTCATTTTGTTCTCCGCTAGCGATTTTTATAAGCAGCTATTTACAGATCCGAAAGTTTTTGAAGGCCTGTTTTATATAGGTATACTGGCTGTATTCGGTACCGTGATCGCCCTGATCTTGTTCAATTATTTAATTAAAATAACGAATGTAGTATTTTCGGCTTCGGTTACTTATATGATGCCGATAGTAGCAGTTATGTGGGGCATTTGGGATGGTGAAAAACTTGAGTGGTATTTCCTGATATGGATTGGTCTCATTATTACAGGTGTTCTTTTAGTCAACACTAAAAAACATGTCAGAATTAAATTGAAATGGTTTTTAGGAAATTCCTAATTGATCTCATAACCTGAGTTCGGGATAAGATTTAACTCACAGAAAACTAATGGTGTATTAGATTTGGGCTTATAATCATGAAGTAATAGCATGCTATTTCATTGATTTTAAGTTCAAAGATGATGTACCATTAGCTTTCCCATTCAT
>JADHTG010000014.1 GCA_016776505.1 Bacteroidota bacterium | reverse complement strand
AATAAACTAAAAAATGACATTGTAATAAGATTTGTATTTCTGCTTTTAATAATCCTGATTTGTTAATTTTGAAGTCTGATACAAATCTAACTTTATTCAATTGAAGCGTTTTTATTAATTTCTGAATACGCTATAAAATATTTTTAAGATGAAAATAATTTCAAGTATTTTAGTGGCATTGGTTCTGTTTATTTCTTTCCAAGCCCTTAGTCAGATAAAAACTGAAGAAAAAGAGGTGCCATTATACTCCGGAGTTGATATTGAAAACCGATTAGCAAAATATGTTGTTGTTGAGCTGACCACTGATATGAGTGTACTGACAGAAAAGGAAAAGCAAATGCTTCCTATTTTGTTTGAGATCGCAAAAATTATGGATGATATTTATTGGGAAGAAGCTTATGGTGATAAAGAAGAATTGCTTTCTAAAATTAAGGATGAGGATACGAAAAAATTTATTGCCATTAATTATGGTCCATGGGACAGATTAGATGGTAATAATAGCTTTATTGATGGAATAGGACCCAAACCAATTGGAGCGAATTTTTACCCTGCCGACATGTCTGCGAACGAATTTGAGGAATTTGAAGATCCCGATAAAAGCAGTCTTTATACCATCATCCGCAGAAATGAGGATGGTGATTTAATGGCTATTCCATATGCTGAGTTTTTCAGGGAACAGCATCAGAGAGCGAATGAATTATTGTATGAAGCAGCTGAGCTTGCTGAAAATGAGGAACTGAAGAATTACCTGAGACTGCGCGCAGATGCCCTGCTAACCGATGATTATCAACCCAGTGACCTGGCCTGGCTGGATATGAAGACAAATACCATTGATTTTATTGTAGGACCTATTGAAAATTACGAAGATTCCCGCTATGGATATAAAGCTGCTCATGAATCATTCATATTAATCAAGGACAAAGTATGGAGTGAAAAACTGGCAAAATATGCAGCTTTTTTACCCCAGTTGCAAGAATCTTTGCCTGTTGAAAAAGAGTTCAAAAAAGAAAAACCAGGAACTGATTCAGAGCTGAATGCTTATGAGGTCGTGTATTATGCCGGAGATTGTAATGCAGGAAGTAAGACCATTGCGATCAACTTACCAAACGATGAAGAAGTTCATATTTTAAAAGGAACCCGCAAACTCCAGTTGAAGAATGCCATGCGCGCAAAATTTGATAAAATACTGCTCCCCATTACCGATGTTTTAATTGATCCCTCTCAGAGAGATCATGTTAAATTTGATGCATTCTTTTCAAACACCATGTTTCATGAAGTGGCTCATGGTCTGGGTATCAAATATTTAATAAATAATCCGGAGGTGTCTGTTCGGGATGCTTTAAAGGAGCAGTATTCTGCTATTGAAGAAGGAAAAGCAGATATTTTAGGTTTATATATGATCACTTATCTTCATGAAAATGGGGAATTGACTGATATGGACCTGATGGATTACTATGTCACTTTCAGTGCAAGTATATTCAGGTCGATTCGTTTTGGTGTAGCAAGTTCTCACGGCAAAGCCAATATGATGCGGTTTAATTACGTCATGGAAAATAAAGGATTGGTCAGAAATGAAGAAACAGGAACTTACTGGGTCGATTTTGACCGAATGAAAGAATTGGTGAATGAATTAGCTGCAAAAATTTTAATGATGCAGGGAGATGGAGATTACGAGGAGGCAAAGAACTGGGTGATGACTGGCGCAGTTGTCGGAGAGCAATTAAAAGAAGATTTAAGCAGGTTATCCCAATTATCAATTCCTACAGATATCATATTTAAGCAAGGCGTGGATGTTCTGGGTTTATAACTAAAAGTTCACATGAATAGGGAGGGAAACTGGATAATTCTGGTTTCCCTTTTTAATGAATAATATTTTCAGTTGAGAACAAAATGAGAGGGCTCAGATTTCTTACTGATAATTCCCAGATTTTTTAATTCCAATAGGTTTTGCAAGATCAAATCATAAGGGAATTTCAATTCCTGAATGATATCTCCAAAAAAGCAGCCCCCCTTCTCATAAAGAAGTCCAATAATAGCATTTTTTACCGGATCCTTCAAAATCTCATCCGTGTATTCTTCAACTGAAAAATTACTTTTTTTTAATTCTGTTTTTTCTACATTCATTTCTAAATAATCAAATCATTTGATTATATGTAACAAAATCAAATATTATACCATTACAAATTCTAATTTAATGGTGATATATTATTAATTTATTGTCAACAATTTTTATGATTTTGTGAATATTAAGAGTATTAATTTCATAAATGGGTGTTTAAATAGTTTAAAATTCTGAATTGTAATCGCTATATCTTTTTTTAATGTTTTCATACTCAATAAGGTATTGTTTATTGTATCTTTGTACCCGTTTTAAACTTTAAATTAAATTAGTTATGAAGAAGATTTTATTCATGATCTTTATGTCACTTGGAATGTTTTATACTATTTTAGCACAGGGAGTTTATAATGGAGATTTTGAGGCATGGGAAAACAAGGTTTTCTATGAAGATCCCCTTGGATATTCAACAGCAAATTCTCAGTTTTTTATGATCGGTGGAACTCCGAATGTGACTAAATCTACAGATGCATATGATGGGATGTATTCCTTGAGAATGGAAACTTCTGTTTTTGCAGAAGATACCCTGTTTGGTTTTGCCATTTATGGCCTTGCAGACGACAATGGATTTGGAGGAGGTTTCCCTTTCACAGAGATGCCCGATTCAATTAAAGGATTTTTCAAATACCATACAGCAAACAATGATTCTGCTTTGATACTGGTTTTGCAGAAAAAAAATGGATTTCCAATAAGCATGGAATTCATTCCCTTTTATGGAGTTCAAAATACATGGACAGAGCTCGCATTTAAAATGACTCCGGTAGGCCAGGCACCTGATTCCATAATTATTGGATTTGCATCTTCAAATCCTGATAATAATACCATTAATCCGGGAAACTGGCTGATGGTTGATCATATAAGTTTTACAAATACAACTTCAACTATTCCAAATAGTAGTTTTGAAAATTGGTTGACACTTCAAGCTGAAGAGCCCCTTGGATGGAATACCTTTAACCTGTTCTTTTTACTGGATGGGAAACAACCAAATGTTACCAGGTCTTCAGATGCCTATAAAGGAAATTCATCTATATCCATCAAAACCTCTTCACTCAGCTTTTTTGGTGGAGAACTGGATACTTTTGGTATTGCCACAACAGGCATGATCGGTGATTTCGGTTTTGCTGGTGGGTTTCCAATGAAAAACAAGCCAGACTCACTGAGTTTCTATTACAAATACAATAATTCAAATAATATCCTGGATTTAGCTGTTATCTATGTTGCTTTTTCAAAATATGACGCGGGAATGCAGCAATCTGTTACGATTGATTCAGCTTTATCCTTTTTGCCAGGTTCATTTAACTGGTCAAGGAAATCATTTGCTTTTAATCCGGCAAGTGGCATCCCGGATACCAGTAATATTCTGCTGACATCCAGTAATTTGTTTTTTGGAACTAATAGTGGGGTGGGAAATGAATTGATAGTGGATGAAATGATCTATTGGTATGGTACAGTGGGAGTTCCTGTAATTAATGATCAATTAAATACGATTTTTGCATATCCAAATCCTGCCAGGGAAACAATTAATATGGATATTGATTTCAATTCAAACCTGGATAAGGACCTTTATATTTCCATATTTGATTTGAAAGGCAAATTAGTTTACCAAAGAAATATTACTTCTTTGAGTATGGGAAAGCAAAAAATTACAACTGATGTGAGCTTTTTGCCAGCTGCAACCTATCTTATTTCGATTAGTGATGGTGGGGAAAATGGGTTCACTACCCAGTTTATAAAAGAGTAAAAAAATATTCAGGGTTTTTGGGACTCGGATTCTACTGAGCCTGTTATTTACGAAATATTGAATCTCAATTATGGACAGACAGGAATATCATGCATAAATCTGTGTGTGGATAATTGATTAAAAAAATTATAAATATATGATAATTAGTCTTAAGCGGGAAGAGTTACTGGACTTGCAGATTTCACTTAAAAAGGAATATCTGCTGACAAATGGAAAGGGGGGCTTTTGTTCAAGTACAATACATGATTGTCATACCAGGAAATACCACGGCCTGTTGAACTTGCCGGTTGAGGGTAGTGGAAAGCTATTTAATTTCCTGTCAAAACTTGAATTGACAGCACTTATTAATGAAAAAGAATTTCATTTGTCATCTAATAAGTTTCCCGGAGTGTATGATCCAACCGGTCATAAATATGCAGAATCATTTGAGTACGATCTTTTTCCGGTCACAAAATACAAAATCGGTGAAGCAACAATCAGCAAAGCCATCCTCATGCCTGAGGGAGAGGAAAGTGTTTTAGTGAAATACCATTTGGAATCAAGTGAGCAGGAAATTTCGTTCAGGGCAATTCCTTTACTTGCTTACAGGGATATTCATAGTTTATCGAAGCAAAATATGGATATCAAGCCCAGAACTTATTTCGAAAACAATGGTTTTAAAATCAATCCCTACAATGGACTTCCTGCTTTGTTTATTCAAAGCTCAAGCCCCTCCATATTTTATCCTTCTCCTAAATGGTGGTTCAATTTTGAGTATTTAAAAGAAAGAAACCGTGGTTACGATTATCAGGAAGACCTGTTTGTTCCTGGAGTGTTTGAATTTAATTTAAAGCCGGGAGAAAAAATCGTTTTCAGGGCATCCCTTCAACCAGCCAATTCAGATATTAATAAAGAATGGACAAAAGAATTAAAAAGACTGTCTTTTTATAAAAAGAAATTTGATACTGATAAAGAACCGCTGAGGACAATAAAAACACATGCAGGTCAATTCCTGGTTGAGCAAAATAATCAGATGGGTATTATTGCTGGTTACCATTGGTTCCAGGAATGGGGTCGGGACAGTTTGATCTCTTTAGCTGGAATCACGCTTTGTAGAAATGATTTTAATTCAGCTTTCAAAATACTGGAGAGTTTTTGCGGTTATGAACAAAATGGACTGCTGCCCAATATGATGAACGAAACAGGGGCTCATGCTTATAATACGGTGGATACGCCATTATTGTATTTCAGAAGTGTTCAGCAATTCCTCGCATATGGAGGGGACAGGAAGAAGGTCATTAAAAAGCTTCTTCCTCTGATGAAAAAGATAGTTTCAGCTATATTGGAAAACAAAAATCAATTAATGCAGCTTGGAGGGGATGGCTTGATTTATTGTGGAAGTGATTCAGAAAATCTTACCTGGATGGATGCTGTGGTGGATGGAAATCCTGTTACACCCAGGTCAGGAGCCCCGATTGAGATCAATGCTCTCTGGTATAATTCAATTAAGTTCCTGTTGAATGACTTTTCACAGCAATTAGATGATGATTTAAAACATCAACTCACTGATAAAGGGGAACAGTTTGAAAGAAGTTTTGAACAAGCATTCTGGAATGAAGATGATGCATGCTTTTTTGATTTGAAAAATGATGGAAATCCAAGAGCTTCATTCATTCGACCAAACCAGCTTTTTGCGATGGCCTTGCCTTACACTTGCATCAGTCATGAACATGCATTGAAAAGTCTTGAGACAATAAAGCAACACCTGCTTACTCCATATGGTTTGAGATCATTGTCACCCAGAAATCCCTTTTACAGGGGAGAATATAAAGGGGATCATAAATCCCGTGACGAGGCCTATCACCAGGGAATGGTTTGGCCCTGGCTAATTGGAATTTATGTAGATGCACTCCTGAAATACGCAAAATCTAAAGCAGAAGTGAAAAAAGTGGTGAAAAAGCAATTCCATGAATTATGGGATATTCATTTGAAACAATACGGCTTAAATCATATATCTGAGTTATTCAGGCCAAATCCACCTTATGTTGCCAAAGCATGCATAGCACAGGCATGGAGTGAAGCAGAACTGATCAGGGTTTTAAGTATGTTAAAAATCTAATAAAACGGAAAATGATCCTATGAAAGTTTTAATGTTCGGTTGGGAATTTCCTCCAATTATCAGCGGAGGCTTAGGTACTGCCAGTTATGGAATAACCAGGGGTTTACACAATGCGGGTGTGGAGCTTGCGTTTGTCATGCCCACCAAAAAGAGATTAAAAATAGATGTTCCATTTGATATTATTGCTGCGGATGAAGTTCATCTGATCAAGCGCTATGAGCAGGTGATTCGTGAAATGAAAAATATCAATACCTCTGTTTTTAAAAAGAAATTTACTATTGCACCCTATTTTACAAAAGAAGAATATACAGAATACCTACAGCAATTTGAGATTGAAAAAAAGCATCATAAAATTGACCTGGAGCAGGAAGGTTTGCTATATTTCACAGGTAATTATGGCAAACAATTAATGAGCGAAGTTCATCGCTATGGAATAATTGGTGAAATATTGGGTTATGGAGAAGATTGTGATGTGATTCATGCGCATGACTGGCTGACCTATATTGCTGGTGTAGCTGCTAAAGAAGCCAGCGGCAAACCATTGGTTATTCATGTGCATGCCACCGAAGTAGACAGAAGTGGAGAAAACCTGAACCAGGAGGTTTTTGGTATCGAAAAATATGGAATGACACATGCTGACAGAATTATTGCCGTGAGTCATTACACTAAAAATATTATCATCCATAAATATGGAATAGATGCTTCTAAAGTTGATGTGGTTCATAATGCAGTGGACAAAAGCCAAAAGCTGAAGCGATTGGGAATTGAAAAGAATGTCAAAGAAAAAATCGTATTGTTCCTCGGACGGGTAACTATGCAAAAAGGACCCGATTATTTTGTAGAAGCAGCTTATAAAGTCTTTCAAAAAAATAAAAATGTTCGGTTTGTGATGGCAGGAAGTGGTGATATGCTCACTCGGATGATATTGCGTGTAGCCAGCTTGCGTATGCTGGATAGATTTCATTTTACCGGGTTTCTGAAGGGTGTTGATGTGGAAAGGATGTATGCCATGAGCGATATTTATGTAATGCCGTCTGTTTCCGAGCCATTTGGTATTTCTCCATTCGAAGCTTTGTTATATGATGTGCCAGCCATTATTTCCAAACAATCCGGGGTTGCTGAGGTGTTGAATCATGCGATCAAAATCGATTTTTGGGATATTGACCGATTGGCAGAAATGATGTTAATGCTTCTTGAAAATGAAAAAATAGCCAAAGAAATAGCATCTAAGAGTAAAGCCGATATGGAATTTATTCATTGGGATTATGCAGGAGAAAAAATTAAATCTGTGTACAAAACTGTTTTGAATTTTAATTAAAAAATAATGATATCCGTATTATTTTATTTCCAGGTTCATCAACCATTTCGACTTAAAAAAGACTATTCCTTTTTTGACATTGGTAAAAATCACTTTTACGAAGACGAAGAAGCCAATCGAAGCATATTGAACAAGGTGGCTGACAAATGTTATATTCCGACTAATAAGTTATTGTTAGACTTGATAAAACGTTATCCCGGCCAGTTTAAAGTCGCGTTTTCGATCTCAGGCGTGGTCATTGAGCAATTTGAAAAATATAATCCCTATGTGCTCGAACTGTTCCAGGAATTGGCAGCTACAGGCCAGGTAGAATTTATCAATGAAACCTATTATCACTCTTTATCCTTTTTGTTTTCAAAAAAGGAGTTCAAAGAGCAGGTGAAAATGCACAAGGAAAAAATTCAGACTTTGTTCGGACAAACACCTACAACATTTCGAAATACGGAGTTAATTTATCACAATGACCTGGCTTTAGAGTTGGAAAAGATGGGGTATAAGACCGTGATTTCAGAGGGTGCTAACCAGATAATGGGATGGAGAAGCCCCAATTATCTATACCAACCGGTGGGAGTACATAAATTGAATCTATTGCTTAAAAACTTTAAATTATCAGATGATATTGCTTTCCGTTTTTCAAACAAGGGATGGGAGGACTATCCGCTGACTGCTGAAAAATTCGCTTCCTGGATACACTCCACCTCAGGGAATGGAGAATTGATCAATCTCTTTATGGATTATGAAACATTTGGGGAGCACCAGTGGGCTGACACCGGTATTTTCGACTTTATGAAGGCATTGCCGGAAGCCATCCTAAAAAATCCGGAATATCAATTTATTACTCCTTCGCAGGCAAGTCAGTTTTATACTCCCTTATCACAAATCGATGTTCCTTATTATATTTCATGGGCAGACCTGGAAAGGGATCTGACTGCCTGGCTTGGCAATCCTTTGCAGGATTCTGCTATTGAAAAAATTTACGAGATTGAAAAAGAAGTAAAGGCTTCTAAGGATGTGGAAATCATTCATACATGGAGGAAGTTATTAACTTCTGACCATTTTTATTATATGTGTACAAAATGGTTTTCTGACGGGGATGTTCATAAATATTTCAATCCCTATGATAGTCCTTATGATGCTTATGTTGTTTATGCGAATGTATTAAACGATTTAATAGAAACAATAAAACAAAAGAGCCTGGTCGCGATGGATACATAGAGTTCTCTTATTATCATATTTTATTAACTTTTCACAGCTAAAAATCCAATTAACAAAATAAATAGCCAACACCAACAATGAATCATAATTTACTTTTTGAGGTATCCTGGGAAATTTGTAATAAAGTGGGGGGAATATACACTGTAATCACCTCTAAATTAGAACAGGCAGTTGCAGCTTTTGGAAAAAATTACTTTTTAATAGGACCTCTGCTCGGCTCAAATCCCGGTTTTATTGAATCTAAATCGACAGATATGCTGACGATTAAGCATAAGCTGGATAGTTTAGGGATTCCAGCCCAGGTAGGTTATTGGGATTTGCCGACTAAACCATCTGTCATTCTGGTACCCGCAGCACAAGTTGATAAGGATAAGATTCTGTACGAATTATGGGAAGACTTTGGAATCGAATCAATGACAGGAGGCTGGGATTATATTGAACCTGTGACCTTTGCCACCCTGGCAGGAAAAGTGATCGATGCAGTGAGTGATATTCATCATGATAAACACATAATTGCTCATTTTCATGAATGGATGACATCTGCAGGTCTTTTTTATCTTAAGAAATATGCACCACACATCAGTACAGTTTTTACAACCCATGCTACCATTCTGGGGCGTTCCATTGCAGGAAATGGGATTGATTTATATAGTGTAATTGAAAATTTAAATCCGGATAAGGAAGCAGCGAAATTCAACGTTTTTGCAAAATACTCCATGGAGAAAATTTGTGCCCGTGAAGCGGATTGCTTTACCACTGTAAGCGATATCACAGCCATGGAGGCTCAGCATTTGTTAAATGTGAAAGTGGATAAGGTGCTACCCAATGGATTTAACCTGGGAACTGTTCCTGATTTTAAAACAAAACCTGAATATTTCAAAACGAACAGGGAAAAATTACTTAAAATAGCTTCTGATTTTCTTCAAAAAGAAATAGCAGAAGAGAAGGCTTTTCTGTTGGCAACCTCAGGCAGATACGAATTCAGGAATAAGGGACTGGATGTATTATTGTCTTCAATTGCATCTATCCGTGATCGGGGAGAACTTCCGGCAGATAAGGAGTTGATTGTATTCATGTTTGTGTTGGCTGGTGCCACCGAAATGCACAATCAGCCTGGAAATAAATTACTGACCCGCTATTCAAACGTGTCCACTCATCCTTTATGGAACCAGCATGATGATCCAATAATAAAAGCCTCTGTTGATCATCATTTGTTGAATAATGAAGGGGATTCTATTAATTTAATATTTGTTCCAATTTATCTGGATGGACAGGACAGCATTATGGATATGCCATATTATGATGCTTTATCAGCCTGCGATTTAAGTGTTTTTGCTTCTTATTATGAACCCTGGGGCTATACTCCTCTCGAAAGTGTAGCCTACAGTATCCCTACTATCACTACCGATTTAGCTGGATTTGGTCTTTGGGTAAATTCCGGCAAATGGAATACAGCTGGTGTAAGGGTCATAAAACGACTCAATCAGACTCAGGATCAGGTTATTGCTGAATTGAGAGAGGCTATTCTCTTTTATATAAGGCTCAGCAGAAAGCAAATTGATGAATTAAGGCCCGATCTTCGATCATTGGCAGCCAGGGCGGAATGGAAAAACTTTTATCCTCATTATTTGCAAGCCTATGAGCATGCCATGAGGGTTTCTAAAACAAGATTAATGGGACATGCGAATCAAAATAAACAAAAAGGGAATCTCCTGGTTTTTAGTGGTACCGACAGTACCCGGCCCAGGCTCAGAAATTTCACAGTGAAATCATCTCTTCCAAAAGAAATCTCTGGTCTGAGAGAATTGGCTTTTAATCTTTGGTGGGCATGGAACCCTGAAGCTCACCAGTTATTTAACAGGCTTGATCCGGATTTATATGACCGTATAGGAAATAATCCGGTCAGTTTGATCGAATCCATCGAACCTTCACGCTTGCAGGAACTTATTCAAAGTGAGAACTATCTTCATTTTTACGAGGAGGTAATGAACAAGTTCAATAAATACATGGATTCTAAAAAATCCATGGTAAAAGGGGAGGAGTATATATCCCATGAAAATCCAATAGCTTATTTCAGTATGGAATTTGGATTGCATGAATCATTGCCCATATATTCAGGCGGATTAGGGATACTATCAGGAGATCATATAAAATCAGCTTCTGACATGAATATACCTCTTATTGGGGTAGGATTACTTTATCGAAAAGGATATTTTAAGCAGGGCATTGCATTGGATGGCAATCAAAAAGTAGAATATTTTCACAACGACTTTCATAGAATGCCTGTACAGGAAGTCAGAAAAAGAGAGAGTGCATTGGTAATAGCCGTTGATTTTCCCGGAAGAACCGTCATGGCAAAGGTTTGGATGATACAGGCAGGTCGCATAAAAGTATATATGCTGGATACCGATATTCTTGAGAACAGTCCGGCAGATCGTGTGATTACTGCAAATCTTTATGGAGGTGGAAAGAAAAACCGTATAGAACAAGAGCTCATACTGGGAATTGGAGGTGTGAAACTGATGCAGGAATTGAATATCACTCCTTCAGTATATCATTTAAACGAAGGTCACTCGGCTTTTTTGATCATTCAGCGATTTATTAATCAAATTAAATACAATAAGCTGGATGTTGAGATGGCCAGGGAAGTCATTCGCTCAAGTACCGTATTTACGACACACACACCGGTACCGGCAGGAAATGAAACCTTTGATTATAAATTGGTTGAAAATTACCTGAAGCAATATGTTGAATCCAATGGATTAAGCTGGCAACATTTTAACGAAATTTCAGGAAGAGATGCATCTTCTACAAGCAATTATGAAATGACCGTGCTGGCTCTGAAAAACACCCTGAAAAGAAATGGAGTAAGCATGCTTCATGGTGTCGTAGCAAGAAAAATGTGGTCTAAAATCTGGACAGGTTTCTTGCAGGAAGAAGTTCCGATAGACCACATAACGAATGGCATTCATGTAAGCAGCTGGCTGTCTCCGGAAATGCGTGATTTATGTGAGAAATACCAGGCTATAGATTACCATAAAAATCAGCTTAACAAAGAATTCTGGGAAAAGATTGAAAAGATTCCTGTCAAAGATATCTGGCAGGCTCATAACAATAGCAAAGAAAGATTTTTTAATTATATCAAAGAGCAAGTCACTGAAAACTGGACACGCGAAGGGGAGGAACCTGCCAAATTAGAACAATTTTTGAAAAACCTGGACTCCAGTCCGTTAACCATTGGATTTGCCAGGCGATTTGCCACCTATAAAAGAGCCACACTTCTGTTTAAAGATTTTGATCGTTTGAAGCAGGTCCTTTTGAACGATCAGTTCCCGGTTCAGCTTATTTTTGCTGGTAAAGCACACCCTGATGATGTAGAGGGTGCCGGTCTAATAAAAGAAATTGTGGGAATTTCCAAAATGCCTGAATTCCTGGGTAAAATCATCTTCCTTGAGGATTACAATATCAAACTGGCCCGAAAAATGGTGTCGGGTGTTGATGTTTGGTTAAACAACCCGGTGCGTCCTTATGAAGCATCAGGGACCAGTGGAATGAAAGCAGGTATCAATGGTGTCATTAATTTGAGCGTACTGGATGGTTGGTGGGACGAAGGATATGATACTACAAATGGCTGGGCAATTGGAGAAACAAAGCAATATAAAAATCTGGACACCCAGAATATTGTGGACAGCGATTCATTTTATGATATTCTTGAAACGAAAATAATCCCCACATTTTTTAACCGGAATAACCGTGGACTGCCTTTGCAATGGATTGAAAAGATGAAACGATCCATGATCACAATTCTTGGCTCATTTAATACCCATCGAATGCTGAATGATTATTTCAATAAGATGTATTTTCCTTCCGCCAAACGATATGCTGAAATTATTGATAATTCATTTGAAAAATGTAAATCATATACGGAATGGCTTAATTCTGTGAGAATACGTTTTGGAAGTGTGCATATTAATTCCATCAATCTGAAGGGAGGTAATGGAAATGTGCTAAATGTAAGTGATGCTATTTCAGCCAGTATTGAGTTGAATAAAGGAAAAATGACAAAAGAGGAGATCAGCACTCAGCTGATTATTGTAAAGGACTCTTCAAAAGATTCAATTGGTTACGGTAATAAAATCGAGTATTTCGACGAAAACTATTCCATTTTAGAAATGCAATTGGTACAGGAAAGCGGAGATATTTTGAACTACTCAATAGACTACGTGGCAGAACAATCAGGAAAGTTCAATTATGGCATCAGGGTTTTGCCCAAACATCCTGGAATAAGTGATAAGACAGACATCAATTTGGTTATCTGGGCTTAGGTATCTGGCAAAGGAAAGCCGGTAGTTTTCATACCGGCTTTAAGAAAATCTTGTAAAAAGATTGTTTGTAAGTATTTGTTTGTCAATCGTTTGATTAGACTATAGGTAACTATTTCCCTCTGAAATGAATATAACTACAGATTCTTTTCATTTCTACCATTTTGCCGCAGGTTCATTCCTTTTGAACCTGTGGCTTTTTTTTCTGCACCTATACTAATCTATCAATCAACTACAAATGTATCTGCTCCATAAGAGCTTTTTTCAAAAAGAAATACACATTCATGTTGATTATACTGCCCTGTCATCCATTTAAATAATTTATTAATTTTTGAATTTGGAACTTTAAATACTTATATAATTACATGTATAACTATATTGTGAGCTGTTAATCAAAGTCGTAAATGTGAAAAAATCGAAAAAGTAATATATTGGAGTTAATAATTAGGGACTTTATTGAAATTAAGTCTAGCTAACTTTTTCACTAAATGTTTTGTCAGTTAGAATTTTATTATATATTCGCGTAAAGTTTCATCACTGTTTTCAATCTTTAATAGCAAGGGAAGGCAAATAAGCATCGCTTATTTGCCTTTTTTTTGTACATTTAGCTGAATTAAATTAAAGGGATAAAATGAAATTCAGATCAACTGGTGTTTTTGCATTTTGTTTAATAATGATGGTGTCGAACCAGGCACATGGACAAAAATTCATCAAATATATTTTTCTTGAAAATCGTGTAAAAATTCTGGTTCAAAAAAACTTTATTGAGGCTCAGTTGAAGGACAGTCTGATCAACAGCCAGCTAGCAAAGCATGAAAAATGCTGGAAAACGAAAAACAATGCAGCAACCTTAAATGCTTTTACATTTGAGCATGAATCCGCCAGTGATATTTTAGTTGTTACACATAGTTTTTGGAATGAATTTAGTGATTCTGAGTTTTTTACGATTAAAAAAGAACGAAAAGCAAATATTAATAACAAAAAGCAAATTGGCGTAATTGAACTTAGTGCTAAGCTAAAGGGAAAGGAAAAATACAGCTGTATATTTTGTTCGTCACTTGAAAACAATGAGTACATATTCTTCCTTTTCCAATGTCCTGAAAAAAGAAAGAATAAATATATCAATGGACTGAACGAGAGCATCAAAACGCTCTTTATTCAGTAATTGGGATTACTAAACGAGAAGAGAATTATTCATACGGTTAGTCTTCGCTACTTGGAGACTCGTCCAGGGATTTATTAAACGAATTGTCTCTTCTTTCACCTCTATCTTTTGCCTGGCTTACTTTAAGTGTGCGACCAAAAATTTCAGTTTGATTGAGTTTTTCAATAGCGTTGTTTGCCTCACTGTCATCGTCCATGCTCACAAATGCAAAACCTTTTGCACGACCTGAATGCTGATCTCTAATTATTTTAACGGAAGAAACACTTCCATATTCCTGAAATACTTCTTGTAATTCTTCTTCCGTAACAGCATAATTTAGGTTACCTACGTAAATGTTCATAATGTCCTATTAATTGAAATCATATTTGCTAATAAGAATGAAAATTAAAAAGAGGTTTTCTGGATTAATTAGTCATTCAAAAATTTATACAAATACAAAGATAAGGACTAATTGAACATCTGGGCTACATTTTTCAAATAATTTCATAGCTGTTTTTATAAAGCTTAATTGTTCAAATTAGCATTTATTAATTGCTTAATTTTGAATGATAATAAAAAAAATTTAAAATATGTCATTTACATTACAAATAGGGAGTACTTGCCCTGATTTCAATTTGCCAGCTACAGATGGACAGAAGTATAGTTTATCCAGTTTTAGTTCAAGTGATTTTCTGGTTGTTTTTTTTACCTGCAACCATTGTCCTTATGTGATCGGTTCGGATGAATCGACAAGGAAAACAGCTGATAAATTTGGAGAAATGGGAGTTGAATTTGTGGGCATCAATTCAAATAGTAAGAATACCTATCCTGAAGATGATTTCGATCACATGGTAGCTCGGATGAAAGAATTCGATTTTCCATGGAAATATCTGTATGATGAAAGCCAGGATGTGGCTACTGCATTTGGTGCTCTTCGCACTCCGCATTTTTTCGTTTTTAATAAAGAAAGAAAACTGGTTTATACAGGCAGAGGGATTGATTACCCAAGAGATCATACACAGGCAAAAGTTTTTGACCTGGATAACGTTTTGAGCGAATTAACTGGAGGGAAAGAAGTGAGTAATCCGGTATCGAATCCCATTGGATGCAATGTAAAGTGGGATGGGAGAGATGCCCACTGGATGCCTGCAGATGCCTGTGATTTGGTTTGATTATAAAATTCCAGGAGTAAATCCGGACTGAAGACACTTCAGGTAGATATCAGCTTGTTTGGCTGTAATATCCATTAAATCAAAAGCAGTGGTTAAATTCTCACCATGGCAAACCATCCCGTGTTTGCTCCATATGATAGCAGATTTTTCCCGAGCTGTTTTTGCTGTTTTTTCTGCAATTTGAAGGTTTCCAGTAGTCATGAAAGGGATATATCCAACTCCTTCAGGGATAAATTGGGCGAATTCAGGATGCATATTTATTAATGCCTGGTTTATGTTTTCTTCCTGCTTGAATTCAGGATAATGAGTGAAAGCAATTATTTCTGTCACATGGGCATGAAGCACTGCTCTTGTGTTTTGCTTATTTTCCAGGCTGTGTAAAGCAAGATGCACATCCATTTCAGAAGTGGGCGCCATATCATACATTTGCTTGTGATGCTTGTAATAAGTTGCCTGCATTCCATCTTTGGAAATGTGAAGCAATCCTGTTAATAATTCAGCATTCCTGGCAACATCTCTCATTCTTGCTCCCCTTGCACTGATCAGTAAACTATGCTCAGCCAAAGACTTATAAGACGAATTAAGACTCAGGATTTTTCCTTTATGAAAGAGGTAATTATCCTTCAAATCAATTTTTCCCAGGCCAATAGAATAATTCCCGGCACTGCCCTCACCCCAGCCTTTATCCCAAACTATTTGAGCTATTTCCTGAATTTCATTAAGCCGATATTCCAGAAGCTGTTTAAGTAACATCATAAATATTAAATGGAATCCCCTTCTTTCAGGTAAAAGCCTACAGCATTTAATCCTTCACTTTTTCGATAATATTCAGGATCAGCTAATTTCATGTCCTTTGCTTTTTTTACTTTGATCATCAGGCTCCTGTCCTTGGACTTCATCACCTGTATCCCTTTTGTTGTTTTACTCCCAACGGCATTAATTTGATTGGTACTAAAAAGAACCACTTTGTCAATATCGCTAATGGCAACCAAATCTCCATCCTCCTCAAATCGTTCAATAAACACCAGCCGTGATTCGTCATTGACCACATTTTTAAGTTTTTTCCGATTGGTTTCGGTTTTAAAACTCTGCATGCTGATTTTCCCTATTTTCCCATTTTCAAATGCGGTAATTAAAAAACCTTTGTAGTGATTTATCCCTGTAATATAAAATGGTTTTTCACCAGGATCTAATTCACAAAAATCTATGATTTGAGAAAGATTGCCAAACTTCAGGTTTTGCACTTTGCAGACATTGTGATGGGTGGTGAAAACCAGGAAGGTTTTGCTTTCGTAAAAGTCTTCATTTTTGTCGACTTTCAGGCTGACTTGATTTTCATCTTTTTTTGAAACAGTTGTATCTTCCTCCTTCTCCATGTTCTCGAAAAACAAATCCGGTAATTCAAAATCCATGTTTTCATATAAAGTATGTTGTTTCTCAATTATAAATGCCTTCAGCCCGTATTTTGCAGCCTCAAAACTTTTGAATCTTGCTTCATTGTCGAGGATGACTTCATAGACTTCAGCCATGTTTAAAACCTGGCAGCTTATTTTATGGTTAAGGGCTGCTTCAGCTACCTGGTCGCATTCAGTTTTGTTCATCTCGTTTGGATTTAAACTTCAAAATTAAGGAAAGAAACGATTCAGTCACAAACTGAATCCAGAATGATTTCCAATCCATATAAATAGAACAAATGAACTTTTGAAAAAGAAAAATAATGGATTTGAAGATGAATAGCCTACATGAAAGACATTACAGAAATAAATAATTAAATTTGATCTGAAAAATCAAAAATTTGTTATGGACATAAATTTAGCAGTTTTAATAGATGGGGATAATATCCCTTCCGCATATATCAAGGAAATGATGGAAGAAATTGCTAAATATGGCAATCCTACTATTAAAAGAATTTATGGTGACTGGACCAACCCAAAACTAAGCAAGTGGAAGAATCTTCTTCTGGAAAATGCTATTACACCCATTCAGCAATACGGTTATACTACAGGTAAAAATGCAACTGATTCAGCCATGATAATAGATGCCATGGATATTTTGTATTCAGAAAAAGTGGATGGTTTTTGCCTGGTATCAAGCGATAGTGATTTCACCCGTTTAGCCACCCGCCTAAGGGAAGCCGGCATGCAGGTATTTGGTATGGGCGAGAAAAAAACGCCCAATCCATTTATCGTTGCATGTGACAAGTTTATTTATATTGAAATTCTGAAGGCTCAATCAGAAGAACATGAAGAAGAATCTGCTGAGGATAAAATCTCAGAAAGGGATAGTGTAGATAAAATAACCCCCAAAGTGATCAGGCTGATCTCAACCACCATATCCGATTTGGCTGATGATGATGGTTGGGCTTTTCTGGGTGATGTAGGAAGTCTTTTACAGAAAAAACAACCTAATTTCGATGCCCGGAACTTTGGATTTCAGAAACTGACTCCATTGATCAATTCCACTAAAAAATTTGAGATTGAGCAGAGAGAAAGTCAAAAAGGAAGGTATAAACTCATCTATGTGAGAAATAAAAATGCATAAAACAAAAGTGAAATGACTATTGTTTCTTATCAGGAGTCAACTGAATGGGGCATTTCGAGTTTCCAAATACCAAGCTAGCAGGTTGAAAAAAACCCTGTTAGCTTGAATTCTATCATTATTTCTTCAAACAATCCACCAGTTGTCCGTTGGCTTCTTTGCTTCCCAGGCTAATACGTAAAGCACGATTATCACCAAAGGCTTCCATTTTTCTTACCACCATTTTATTTTCCATTAAGGTATCATGCATTTGATCGCGCTCAGCAGTGCTTGGGAAGGAAATAAAAATAAAATTTCCCTGTGATGGAATGACCTGATAGCCCAGACGACTAAGTTCGTTGAAAAGGAAATCTCTGCTTCCAGCATTTAAGCTGGCGCTTTCACGGATATGTTCCTTATCGTCAAGTGAGGCGAGTGCGGCGATATTGGCTATGCTCCCTACGGCAAAAGGGAGTCGCTTCTTTTCCAGGCTTTCAATAATGGATTTTTGGCCAATGCCATATCCAATTCTTAAGCCAGCCAGTCCATAAATCTTTGAGAAAGAGTGTAATATTATTACATTGACATGATTTTTAAAAAGTTGGATCGAATCCGGGAAATCGGGATGATTTACATACTCCCTGTAAGCTTCGTCCAGAACTACAATCGTATCGGGAGGGATCTGGTTAAGAAATTCCACAATCTCTGCATGTGTAAATATGGTGCCCGTAGGATTGTTGGGGTTGGCCAAAAAAACCAATCGGGTTTTTTCATCACAGCTTTGAGCTATCTGATGCAGGTCGATAGAATAATTTTTCATCGGTACTATCCTGCATTCCCTTTCATAAATTGCTGCGCAAAGCTTATAGGCGACAAAAGAAATTTCAGGAACAACAATATTCTCCGTATTTCCCATCATGAATTTGATCAGTGAGTTGATGATGGCCCCTGATCCGTTGGAAACAATTATTTCTTGTGGAGAAACATGGTGTTTGGCAGCCAGCTTTTCCTTCAGCTCTGTTAATACCACATCAGGATATAAAGAAATCTTGTTTATATTTTGTGCTATGGCTTCTTTAGCCAGGGGTGAAGGACCGTAAGGGTTTTCATTTTGTGCAAGCCTTTTGACATGGCCTTCGTAATCCAGATTAACATATAAGGGAGATTCCTGTTTCTTCATGTTTTTTTTAATTAGATCTTGAATGAGCTTAATTCATTCATTTCATGTTTTTCGTTTCAATTATGAACTATTGGTGTAAATTCCTATTGTAAAAGGATATAAGGTATAAGGGTATAAGTTGTTCTTCCTTATGCCTTTATACCCTATTTCTTTAGCATTTAATTCAATCTGAAAAGGCATAGTTTTACCTATTTTGAGCATAAGCTATTTCATTATTCATCCATTCTAATGTTCGTGAATTGAATGAAACAATTTTAATCCTGTTCAAATATAGACTTTGCAGAATTAAAAAGTACTTCATTTCGATACCAGGCACTGGCACGCTGGTCATCGATAGGGGAGGCAGATTGTTGAATCAGCTCAGCTACTTTAAGCTGATCCGTTTCATGTATCTTGTTGACATTTAGTTTGTGCAGGAAATCTGCGGCTTCCCTGCAAAAGATCACAGTCGGTGCCACCGCACCTATTGCTATTCCACTGTGAAGTATGGCAGCATCCGCTCCAAGCTGGAAATGATAACTGATTGAAACGATGGAGCACTCCATGGCTGATCTTTTACCAATTTTGATAAATCCTGATTTCAATTTATTAGTTTGGTTTGCAGGAATAACAATGCTTTTTAATACTTCATTTTTTTGCAGCGAGGTCACAGCAGGTCCTCTAAAAAAATCATTCAGGCTTTCATGCCTGATTGTGCCATCCATTTTCAGGATTTCGCAACTGGCTTTCAGTGCAACTAGTGCACAACTCAGATCTCCGGAAGGAGAAGCTTGACAAATATTTCCACCAATAGTAGCGACTTCCCTGATTTGCCCTGAAGCAAGTGCATCAGCTGCCTGTTGCAATACAGGGAAAGATTTCCTGATAGACTGATTCTTTCCGATTTGTGCTACATTGACCAATGCACCTATTCTGATTCCAGACGGCTGAATATCAATGCCGGTAAATTGCTTATCTTTTATCTGAGAAAGATTGATTACTGTCAGCTCTTCAGTTTTTGATTTTTTCAATTCAATAAGCAAATCAGTAAATCCAGCCGCCAACCTGAAATAACCAGACTGGTGATTACGAAGGCAGTTCAATAATTCCTCTTTACTTGTCGGACTCTCTATATTAAAATTCATATACTCTGAGAATTAGCAAGTTCATTTTGTTTTTTTTCACTCCATGCTTTCAGTACTTTTTCAGGACTAAGCGGCAATGTCAGAAATTCTATTCCAAGTGCATTCGACACTGCGTTGGCTATGGCTGCAGCAGTTGGAATGAGTGGAGCTTCTCCGGCTCCTTTGGATCCGTAAGGACCCGCTTCATCCAAAGTTTCTATTGGATAAAAATGGATATCAGGCATATCCACAGCAGTCAGTAACTTGTATTCATGGAAACTGGGATTCATCAAATATCCTTTTTCATAAATCATTTCTTCTGTAAGGGCATATCCAATACCGGTTGCCACGCCTCCTTCAATTTGTCCCTGTAATCCCATCGGATTAAGCACCCTTCCTACATCCTGGCTTACATATACATCCCTGACCTTTACGTTACCGGTAAAGGTATCTACCTCCACTTCCACAGCCTGGGAAGCAAAAGCATAATTGCCTGAAACATCGCCCATGAACTGTTTATCCTGGAAGCTGCTTTCCGGTTCATAGAAATATTCCACTATGCACAATTCATTTGGGGAGCCAAAATGCATTTCCCTGGCCACTTTATCAATTCTTATTTCTTTTTTATCTCTTTTTATCAAGCCATTTTCATATAAAAATTCCCCAGCTTCACACTCCATTAGCTGTGCCGCTTTTCGATCCAGTTTTTGTTTCATGAGCCGGATGGCTCCGAGCAGTGAATTCCCGGCTACAAAACTGGTTCGGGATGCATGAACGCCCACATCCCATGGTTTTACATCCGTATCGGTATTGACGACTTTGATGTGTTTCATGGGGATCCCCAGTTCCTGGGAAGCTATCATGGCCAGAACAGTTTCCGATCCCTGGCCGATTTCACTGGAGCCAGTGATGATATCAAGATATCCATAATGATCCAGTTTTAGCCGGGTACCACATCCGTCTGAGCGATATATTTTTGCTCCCCCTCCGACATGTAGCATGGAAGCCAGGCCCACACCTTTCAAATATCTTCCTTTATGCTTTTCTCGATTTTTCCTAATGAAATTGCTGGCTTCAATCACCTTCGTCAAGGCAGGTTTGGCTCCGCAGGTTTTAAAATGCAAACCCTGACCAGTAATTTCACCGGGATAATTTGCATTGATCAGGCGGATTTCATCCTTGCCCAATCCCAATTCATCAGCCAGGAGATCATTGTTTCTTTCTATCGAAAAAGTGGCCTGCGGATTCCCATAACCACGGAATGAACCAGCGAAAGGATTATTGGTATAAATGGCTTTCGCTTGAAAGTCGCAGGCAGCAACCTGGTAGAGAGAGGAATAGGTCTGCATCATGACAAAGGGTGTGGTTGCTCCCCAGGAGGTGTAGGCCCCATTGTCCATAGTAATCCGGACCTCCCTGAAAGTAAATTTCCCGTCAGCATCTGCACCTGAAGTCAGGTCGATTATCATGGTTTGGCGAGTAGGAGAAGCAAGGAATTCCTCCTCCCTGCCATATAATAATTGGACAGGCTTTCCTGTTTTGATCGATAATAAGGCACAAATGGGTTCAAATGGATACATGTCGAGTTTGCTGCCAAAACCACCACCAATCACAGGTTGAATGATCCTGATCAGGGAAGGATCCATTTTAAGAGCATGGGCCATATCCCGCTGGTAAAGGAATGGAACCTGGGTGGAGGCGTAAAGTGTCAGGCGCCCATCCATCGTAGAGTAATCTGCCGTTATATTACTGGTAGCCATGCAACAATGAGTCACCCTGGGCAGCTCATACCTTCTGCTGACAATCACTTTGGATCGTTTCGTTTGCTTTTCAAGCTCTCCGTGTGAATAATGAAAAGACTCTGCAATGTTTTTATTTCCATACAAATCTTTACCTTTTCCGTGGAGATTGATCTGCCTGCTCTCCTCTTTCATGGCTTCAAAAGGATCGAAAATACCTTCTATTTCTTCATATTCCACATGGATCAGGTTCAGGGCTTTTGCTGCAATTTCTTTGCTTGTAGCAGCTACAGCTGCAATTTCATCCCGCTGGCAATTTGCGTCTTTTTTTAAAACAGGATGATCCCGTTTATAACCAATTCTGTTAACATCCACATCCTGAGCAGTCAGTATGCATTTTACCCCTTCAAGCCCCAGTGCTTTCGTACAATCGATAGACTTAATTCGTGCACAGGGATATTGGCTGCGAAGGATCCTGGCATGGAGCATGTTCGGAAGTTCGATATCATGTCCATAGACTGCCCTTCCGCTCACTCTTTCCTTGCCATCCAGCTTGGGTTTGGACTTTCCTATTATATTTAAATTTTTATCCATGATCCTGGCACTATTAAACAGATGGATGAGTTAAATAATCTTCAGCTGCATCGATGATCTTAACATAGCCTGTGCATCTGCACAAATGTCCTTCCAGGCTTTTCTTCACTTCCTTTCGTGTGGGAATTTTTCCTTCTTTTTTACATTCTTCCCCAAATGCTTTTGTAGTCAGGACAATTCCACAAGTGCAGAAACCACACTGTACTGCACCATGTTCCAGCATTTTTTCCTGGATTGGATGCAAAGGTTGCTCAATGCTACTGAGTCCTTCAATGGTTAGAATCTCTTTCCCATCGATATTCACGGCCATGTAAAGACATGAGTTGACGGCTGATCCATTTACCAATACTGTACAGGCTCCGCATTCACCTTCCAGGCAGCCTGGCTTGGTTCCCTTTAATTGAAGCTGATCCCGTATCAGGTCTATCAGGATAAGAGAAGGTAAGATCCGTTTACTCACTTTCTCTCCGTTGATAGTAAAAGAAATGGGTATAAGATTTTCATCCATGGTAATCTAAATTATTTCCGCTTCATTGCTATTATTTCCTAAATATTTTCTGCCTAAATCAAAGGCTAACATATTCTGGGATTTGCTTATATCAGTCTTTGAAATAGAAGTCAATGCATCTATCCAGGCCTGTTCAGGAATTGAATTAAATGGTTTTACTGAAGATAATATGCCCAGGATCAGAACATTAGCACTTTTCCCGAATTTATCACCCTGCTCAGAAACCAATTGGTTTGCATCTGCTTTAATGACTGTATAATCTTTCAATGCTTTTTCTATTTCCTCTAATTTCGGATAATCTTCTTTTTTAGTATTTACTGGAAGAGCTGAAAATGTATTAATGATAATTATTCCATCTTTTTTAAGAAGCGTTAAAAAGCCCGGTCTTAGAATTTCACTTATTTCCATCACAACCAGAACATCAGCAGATCCACCAGCCAGCACAGGAGAAAAAACTTCTCCACAGCTGAATGTAGAAATCACTGCACCTCCAAGCTGTGCCATTCCATGCGTATCGCCCTTCACAATATTGGTTTCGATAAATGGCGTGCGTAATGCCACTTCCGACAGAACTTTACCAAAAAATAAATTACCCTGGCCACCTATTCCCCTGATTGCCACCCTCAGAGAATCAGGGATTTGTTTCATGCTATAAGTAGGATTGAGTTTCTTTTCAGCCGCAGGAGGAAGTCTGAATTCACTTTTCTTCTTATCTCCATTATCTATATATTTTATGGCATCAAAAGGACAGACTTGCATACAAACAGGTTTATTACCCCCGCAATTGGAACACAACATCGTGAAATGCGGACTTTTGTTCTCATCCAGTTCAATACCCGGGCACATATCGCATAATGCGCAGTTTTTACAGGCATCGTAATCGATCTCGATGGTTCTGACCAACTTTTTACTTTCCAAATCTCTTACACAGGAGCCCTCCAGAATTAAAGTGGAGTAGGTTCCTTTTTCAGCCAGTTCCAATGCATGTTTCAACTCATTCTCCACTTCTTTCAGGTTGTAAGAGTCCACGACTATGGTTCTTCCTCCTTCTGCTTCAATGGCAGTTTTCAGGCTGAAACGGTGTGGCCTTCCTTCGAGGTTCAGCGAGGAACTGGGTGCAACCTGCCCCCCTGTCATAGCTGTGATATAATTGTCAAGAATGATCTTCACTCCGGGGATATTTCTAAAGACTCCATTCCTGGTTGAGTCGAGCCCGGAATGACATTCTGTGGAATCTCCGATCACACTAATGACTTGAGAGGCCATTTCAGGACGGGATAAAACAAAACCCTGCCGCATAGAATCTGAAGCACCCATGCAGGATACGGTATCAATCGCATTATTGAAAAACAGCAAGGTAGAACAACCAATATCTCCGAAAGAAGCATATAGTTTCTTACGCTTTTTCAATTTGGCTACAGCAAGTGAAAACCCCCTGTATTGACAACCTGGACATATGGATGGAGGCCTTGCAATGGCTTTGATGTCAATTTCTTTTTTTTCAGGATGATAATCCAAAACGGAATGAGATCTCAGAAACAATAAAACATCCTCAGGTACCCAGCTGGTGATGGTACTCATTTCTCCCTTACCTATTGCATCAATTCCCAGCAAGCGGATTTTTTCCTCCAGAAAGCGGTCTCCATCTTCGATCACAAATATTTTCCCTTTGATTTTAGAGGCGAATTCCCTGATCAGCTTTTCAGGGATTGGATAGCTGATCGCAAGTGAAAGAACTGAAGGCTTTACATGAGCGATATGAAAGGCTTCCTCACTGATAATTTTACTGTCACCGGAAACGATAACACCCCAGTCTTCTTCACCATAAGTAACGTTTACAAGCTCGGAAGTTTCGGCCCAATTTCTGATCATTGGAATGCGTTCGGTTGTAGCACTGTTATAATTTGCCCTGGCAATAACAGGTAAATTCATCCATTTATTCAGGTTTTCAGGAAGTTCTCTTTTTTCGATGGTCCTTTTTTCCCTTGTTGTAATCAGGGCTTCTGAATGGGCTAACATACCAGAAGCAAGAACAATAACGGGAGTATTGAACTGTCTGCTCATATCAGCAGCATAGCGGGAAATTTCATACATTTCCTGGTGATCCCTGGGCTCAAGCACAGGCAGACGGCTTGATGCAAAGAAATATCTTGCGTCAATTACATGCTGGGTGCTGGAGGGAACATAATCGGTTACTGCCAAAATAACGAGCGCACCAGCTTCACCGGAAAAGAATGCCGTAGTTGTAAGCGCATCGCCGGCTTGAAATACTCCTGGAATTTTCATGGTGACCAAAGTGTCCATACCGGCCATAGCATGACCCAATCCGACAGAAACAGCAACTGCTTCATTTACCGACCACCCGACTAATATTTTATCCTGAACTGCTGCAAGTGATTTATCAATCACTTCTGTACTTGGAGTGCCCGGATAACCTGTGGCAGCATGAAAACCGGCATGTATCACCCCGAGGGCAAAAGCAGTATTCCCCTGCAATATTAATTTACTGTTTGTTGGAGTATCTACAATGTCTTTGAATTTGACCATCTAAAAGGCTTAAATTATTTTATTCATTTTTAATTCACTGATTTGAAGATCAGAATAACCAATTTCCTTGTAAATGAGGTTATTATGTTCTCCAAGACGGGGAGGGCAGTTGAGTGTAAAATCGACATCAGTAAGATAATCAGTTATTATCGGAGCGGGAAAAAGGGGAGCTGTTTTACCAGAAGGCAAAGTGGTTTTCATCATATTCTTACTGACAAAATCAAGTTGAGCAATATCCACTGTTGAATTTACAGGGGCGGCTGCTAAATTAAGATTTGTACAAATAGTGACAAATTCAGAGGTCGTGTAGTTTTGCAAACCTGCCCGGATGTCTGAATAAATATTTCCCTTATCCTGGTCCCGTCCCTGGTTACTCATTCTTTCGTCTTTATGCAAATGTTCAAATCCTTTGATTTTTGTCAGCTTTTCCCATTGCAAATCGTTGCCTATGGCAAGATAAACATGACCGTCTTTGGTGGGATAGCAGTTGCAGGGAATAAAGCTTCTGTGCTCATTGCCACTGCGGGTAAATAAATCTGCTTCATCCTGAACAAACTGGATTTGGGGCAGCGCTGTGATCAGCCAGGAGGCGGCACAATGGGCCATCGAAATAAAAATTTCCTTACCCCTTTTCTTTTTGCTATCGCTTTTATCAGGACTTAATTGTTCGGCTATGGCCAGTATGACCTGGGAAAATGCTTCATCACCTGCCTTCAGGTCGATTATTGGCAGGCCACAAAGCATTGGATCTCCATCTGCTTCACCTGTCAAATGCATAAATCCCATATAGGCCTGCATGGCAGGATCGTATCCGGCACTATTAGGATAATCCGGACCAAATGCAGAAATCCCGCACCAGATCAGATTGGGATTGGCTTCCTTTAATGTATCGAAGTCAATTCCAAGCTCCTTGTATCTCTTGGGTAAAGTATTGCAGAGGAATATATCAACTTCTAATTTCTTGATGAGGGTTTTTAATAATTCCTGTCCTTCCCTGGTTTTGAGATTCAGGCTTATTGCTTCTTTTCCCATATTAGGAGCAATATAATAAGCATGCAGGTCATCCACTCCGGTGTCTTCTCCAATATATCGGTTAGGATCACCGCTCCTGTGATTTGCGCGAGCTGGTGGCGATTCGATGCGCACTACCCTCCATCCCAACTGCACGAAGCGTTGAGTGGTGTAAGGGAGTGCCAGGGCCTGTTCAAGAGATAATATTGTTTTTTTCATTCATATTTCCCATCAATTATTTCCGTCAATATGCCATGGGTCGCAGCTGGATGAATAAATGCAAAATTTCGCTTATATTCGGCAAAATACCTTGGTTTTTGATCAATTAACCTGACCTTGTTTTTCTTTAAAATATCCAGTGATTTTTCACAATTGTCTACATTATAACTGATCAGCATGACTCCTTCTCCTGACCGTTTAATGAATTTTGCCACTTCGCCTGTTCCATCTGTATCTTCCATGATCTCAATGGCAGTTTGGCCCACCATGAAGCCAGTAACCCGGATCTTTTCAGGTTCATCCACATAACGATAGGCTACATCCCATCCAAATGCATCTACATAATCCTTTTCTGCTTTCTTCACATCATTCACAGCAATGCAAATGTGGTCCACGTAATTTGTATTTAATTTTTCACTCATGTTTGATTTCTCCTATAATTTTATAAATCAGTAAAAACGATAAAAATTTAATATTTTGAAATAAAAGGAATATTGTCCCCTTCATGTGCGCCCGGAGGCAGCTTGAATAAAATAGCTCCTTCCACGGGACAGGCTTCAAAGCATTCACCACATTGTTGGCAAAGGTCCAGAACGATAGCTGCTTTTCCTTTATGGAAGCCAATGATGTCGGGCGGACATGCCCTTGCACAAGCTTTGCATCCATTGCATCTAAATGCGTCAACCCATGGGTACAATCCTTTGCCGCTTGAAGCGGAATGGGGATACACACTCATTTTGGTACCTGGAATATTTGGTCGGGCACTTGAAATTTCAGATAATATCATAACTTTTTCTTTTTTTTAAATTTAATAGAATTAATATCTCATTCCCACACGATATCCATCCTGGATAGCGTCAATTCCTCGTCTTACCCACACACAATCACCAATCATGGCCGTATCATCTTTTTTTAATGCGCCATATTTAAGTTCGGCATTAGGAATAAGTTTAGCCAGAATAATGGTGTCAGCAGGAACAGTCTGGTTCTCGAATTTGCTTTTTTCTTTGGTTTTCTTATTGAAAATTGTCCAGTCAGCAACTATGCTGTCGTCCTTAATTTCTTTTATTTGTCCGTAGGTTAATTCCTTGACTTTTGCCTGTTTAAGGCGCAACCTGTACCTCCAGATATAAGAAGGATTTACATCCCATCCAAAGCGGGGAGCAGAATCAATTAATGCAAGATTTGCGTCTTTTACGCCATTTTTTTCCTGCAGATCTATTATAAACAAGGATAATGATATGGCTGCACCTGAACCCCCAATAATGACCACATTTTTACCCAGTTTTACTTTTCCTGAGAATACATCAAAAATACTGACCACATGTGGTTTGTCAGCTCCCGGAATTTCTGGAACTTCAGGAACTGCACCGGTTGCAATAACCAATGAATCAGGCTTTTCCTTTGCGAGAAGCTCTTTTGTAACAGGGGTGTTAAGGATAAATTTCGCTCCATGTTTATCACATTGTGCTTTCATATGATCTATCCATCTCATGAACTCCTCGTCATCCCAGTATTTTCCTGATTTCTCGCCCCATGGATTTCTTGAAGCATAATACCATTGTCCACCCACATGGGCAGTTTTTTCATAGACGGTTACATCATGTCCTTTTTCGGCTGCAATTTTCGCTGCCTGCAGACCTGCCAGGCCGGCTCCTGCAACAATAACTTTTCGCTTTATTTCTGTTTTTGGAAATCCATAATAACCCCATTCACGCTCTCCTTCATGACTGCATGAGGGACGAACAGTACAGGTAACGGGTGCATCGCGGAACAACCTGGCCAGGCAAACCTGGCAAGCAATACAAGGGATTATATCCTCCTGTTTGTCCCACATAATTTTATTAGGCAGGGCGGGATCAGCAATCTGGGGCCGACACATTTCCCATATATCCAATTTCCCATTTGAAATAGCTTCTTCCGGAATTTCAGGTGTAAAAAGCCGGTATGCCATGCTAACAGGTATCGTGAGAGCCTGTTTAGCTCTTTCAGCAATGTAAAGCCACTTACCCATTGGGATATCCCGTGAAATGACAGAACCTAGTGATTCCTGCCAACCAACGGTTACACTCAGGTAATCGCAGCCTGCGGTTTCAGATATCAGCAGGGATCTTAAACTTTCGTCTTCCGTATTTCCACCCCTGTCATCCAGCATTTCCCAACCGCATAAGCGTATCCCGAGGGCAACATCATTTCCCACTTCTTTGCGAATTCCTTCCACTATTTTCCTCATAAATGTACAGCGGCCATCAATATCTCCTCCATATTCATCACTTCTCCAGTTGGTGTAGCTTGAAACGAAGTTTGAAACCAGGTAACCGACAATTCCTGAAATCTCGATGATTTCGTAACCTGCTTCAACAGCTCTTCTTGCTCCATCAATATGTTCCTGAATACAGGTTTCCACTTCCGGTATACTCATTTTTCTTTGTGGCCGAAATCTGCGTAAACGCTGAGGGATAGCAGATGGTCCTACTGTATAAGGAAGATTGATTCCTCCAACACGGCCACAATGCATTAGCTGAAGGCAGGCAAGGGCATCACTTTGATGTATGATATCTGCCATTCTTTTGAGTCCTGGAATAAATTTATCATCCCAAATTCCCATCATGCCCACATAGCCCTGGCCTTCACCATTGGGATCAGTGTAAGCTCCCTGGGTGGTCACAATACCTGAGCCACCTCTTGCATGCGCTTCGATGTAAGCAAGCTCCTTTTCAGAAACAAAACCATCACTATAATTATAATTCGTTTCAGTGGATGCATATTTAATTCGATTTTTGGCCCACAGATTCCCGATTTGAATTGGGCTGAAAATGTTTGGATACTTCTTTTCTCCGGGTAACATATTTTTCCTCCTATTTAATGAATTAGTAAAATTATATAAAAATTATGGAAATTAATTTCACATTTTATTAGTTTAAATGGGTATGGTTTAAAATACGGCTATAAAAATATGGGCTCCTGAAACTCCCCATAAACATCCTTTAGTGTTTGAATTATTTCCCCGACAGTAGCATATCCTTTAACGGCCTCGATGACTGATGGCATCAGGTTTTTACCTGCAGTGGCATGGGTATGAATGGAGTTTAAAAGTTTAATCACCTCATCATTATTGCGATTTTGCTTGATTAATTTTAATTTATCCACTTGTTGCTGAGCTGCTTCCTGGTTGTAAGGATGAAAATCCACCGGTTTGACTTCTTCTTCCCGTTTGAACATATTAAGGCCCACCTTAGGGATTTTACCTTCTTGAATTCCTTTTTCCCTGAGGTAAGCCTGCCGGGACACTGACTCCTGTATTTTACCGCTTTCGATTGCTTTTTCAATGCCACCCCAGGCATCCACTTTTTTCATTTCCTCCTGGATTAAGTTTTCAAATTGCTGAGTCAGACTTTCCACATAATACGAACCACCCAGTGGATCGACCGTATCGCAAATTCCCATTTCGTTGATGAGAATCTGCATGGTGCGCAAAGAAAGTTCCGCTGCTTTTTCGGTGGGTATGGTATAGGCCTCATCATAACTGCAAAGAGCCATAGTCTGGGTACCGGAAAGAGCACTTACCAAAGCATAATACGCACTTCGGATGATGTTATTCTCAGGTTGTTCTTTTGTTAATCCACCACCACCACCACCTGCTATCATTCGCATCCAACACGACTTGTCGTTCTGAGCATGGTATTCTTCCCGAATGATTTTGGCCCATAATCTCCGGCCTCCACGGAATTTGGCAATCTGTTCAAAGAAATTCCCGTGAATATCAAAATTAAATGACAAACGGGAAGCAAATTCATCGATGCCAAGACCTCGTTTGAGGGTTCCATCGCTATAGGCTTTGGCAATGCAAAAGGCATAAGCCATTTCCTGGACAGGATTTGCTCCACTTTCACGAATATGGTAGCCGCAAACACTTACAGGACTGTATTTGGGCACATGCTGGGCACAATATTCAATCGTATCTATGACCAGTTTAACAGATTTATCAACAGGAAAGATCCAGGTTCCTCTGCCAATAAATTCCTTCAGAATGTCGTTTTGAGCTGTACCCCTCAACTGGCTGATGTCGTAGCCCCATTTTTCAGCCAGTGCAATATACATAGCTATCAAAACAATAGCTGATCCGTTGATAGTGAGTGAAACAGTAATCTGGTTAAGATCAATATTTTTAAATGCAATTTCAAAATCCTTCAGCGTGTCTACAGTCATGCCTACCCTGCCTACTTCTCCAAAGGCTTCATCTGAATCTGAATCAAGACCACATTGAGTGGGCAGATCGAAAGCCACATTCAAGCCCGTTTGACCATTTTTAAGTAGGAAATGAAAACGCTCATTGGTTTCTTCTGGTGATGCAAATCCTGCATACTGACGAATTGTAAATGGTCTTTTCCTGTACATTTCTGAATGGATCCCCCGTGTAAATGGATATTGCCCGGGAAGTTCTTCTTCCATTCCTGATTTCTCTAAATCTTCATGGGTATAAACAGCTTTTACTTTTAAGCCGCTTTCTAAAAAGACATCCTTAATCGCTTTTTTATTTTTATTTTTTACCATAATCAAATTGAAACAATAATCGTCATTTTAATAATATCATCCTCTTGCACTCCGCTTTTTTTGCATTTTTAATTAAGTTTTTGAAAATACGTAATAACATCCCTTAATTGAGTGCCTGTTGGAAACACCTGGTCAGGACCCAGTTTCATGAGTTGATCCACATCCTTTACCGGGATATTGCCTCCAACAACCCAGGGAATTTTCAAATTCCTTTTATTCATCGAATTCATCATATTTTCAGATATAATCAGATGTGTGCCTGATAAAATGGATAATCCGATTACATCCACCTGATGTTCTTCGGCCATATCCAGTATTTTTTCGACTGCTTTTCTCAGGCCACTGTAAATCACCTGGAAACCAGCTTCTTTCAAGGCTTGTGCTAAGACTTTAACACCCACATCGTGGCCATCAAGCCCGGGTTTCGCTAATAGAATTTTCATATACTAATGTTCATTATTCAGAATGATGACGGAGGCTATTGCACCTGGTCCACCAATGTTGTGGGTTAGTCCCCGTTTCGCTCCTGTAACCTGTCTTTCCCCTGCCTGGCCTCTTAAATGACTGGCCACTTCAACGACCATTCTCACTCCTGTAGCACCCACCGGATGCCCGCAGGACAGTAAACCGCCGCTCACATTCACCGGGATTTCTCCACCAAGCTGAGTTGCTTTTCCTCTTATCATGTCCTTGGCTTCCCCGATTTTGCAAAGTCCCAGGTCTTCATAGGTGAGGAGTTCAACTATAGAGAAACAATCGTGAACTTCTACCAGGTCGAGCTCTTCAGCAGGTTTTGTGATTCCAGCCTGCTGGTAAGCGATTGCTGCTGCATCTTTTGTAGCTTGAAATGACAGGAATTTATGATTGCTATCAAAAAACGGAAGATCCCAACCTGTCGATATGGATAAACCAATGCCATCAATATAAATGGGTTTATGTTTGTTTTTGTCTACATCTTCTGCCCTGACCAGGATCACACAGGCAGCTCCATCGGTCGTTGGACAACTATCCATCAGTGTCAGTGGATCAGCTACCATGGGTGAGGAAATTACCTGCTCCAATGTGCAGCTGCTCCGGTAGTGAGCCTTTTCATTCATCGAGCCGTGAAAGTGATTTTTAACAGATACAGAAGCGATATCTTCCCTGCTGACTCCATATTCATGCATCATCCTGTTGGCATACACTGCAAAAGTCCCGGCAGCAGTGAATCCTTTTTGGTAAAAGGGATGCGACAATTCCACCATCATTTTGACAATGCTGTCCTGTGGCGAACGATCCCGCAGTTTTTCCACACCAAGTGCCATTGCCACATCGCAATCTCCGGCTTTTAGTGCGTTCACTGCATTCCGAATAGAATCAGCTCCTGAAGCACAAAAATTGGATACCCGTGTAACAGGAATTCCAAAAATTCCAAGTGGTTCAGCCAGATCCATCCCACTTCGTCCTTTAAATACCCCTATTTCAGGAAATGCAGTGGACAACCATGCCGCTTGCAGCTCATCAGCTGTGATCCCTGCATCCTTCATTGCCATTTCACCCGCTTCACGTACCAGGTCATCATAACTGTATTGAAACAGATCACCGAATGAGGTGGAACCTACTCCTATGATGGCAATATCTATATTCTTATTCATTTTTAATTTTTGCATTTATTTTTTTACATTTCCAAAAATAATTGGGTTTTCTGTCCTTTTCCATCATACTGCGGTAAACCAGTTTAACAGCATCCCCAATTTTGATCAGATTTTCTTCAGATGGATACATATCATCAGTTTGTTGGACGGTCACCCTGCCACCGCCATCTAAATCAATGACCACCATGTTAACGGGTGGAAAAGAGGAAGGGAAATAATGTTCAGCTGTAAGCGTATAAACTGTACCCGTTTGAGCCAGTTTCTTTTCTTTGAACTCATTTCCATGACAATGATGGCATCGGGTGGTTTTTAAAAGGAAGACTGACTTGCAGGATTTACATTCCTGTCCTTTCAGGTATAATAACTGGTCTTTTTCTCTCTCCATCAGCATTTCGGAGGAGAACATGTCCTCTGAACGATAAGAAACATCCGTAAAATCTCCCTGTTTCCGTAATTTTAAATAATCCTGGTAGGAATCAAGTTCTGTGAATGTGAGATCGGAAAGCATTGCTATAGAAGGTGCTTCATTTATGTTAAACTGAATTACATTCGTTCCATTCATATAATCAAATAACAATACAGAACCCTTGAGATTTTCCATCGCGCTTATCATCAGCAATAGTGCATGGCATGCTCCTGTATGTCCGACTTTATTTTTTATAGAATCTTTAAAGACTTGATTATCTGTATCAAATCCACTTTTTTTGATCATGCCCAAAACCATCCTTGCATAGGGGGAGTTTATAATTAATTGTTTCGTCTGATCAGCTTTGGGATCTGTTTTTTTCCAGGCTTCCTGCATATTGGTTTTAAATCCAGTTCCTCGTGAAAAACGGGGATCATACACTGTTTTTTCTCCTTTATAATAAAAATCTTCAGCCATTGAAGAAGAAAAGGACTGAGTGTTGACTATTTCTGCCAGTCCTTTTTCAGCAGAGATTATCATAGCAACAGCTGCATGCCCTGAGGAATAAAGGTATTCATCTCCCTGAGGTGGAAAATCCACATGAGCTGCCACTAACAAAATATGTTTGTAATGTCCTGAACCGATCAGCTTATCCGCCAGTAAAAGCGCATCGCTTCCTGCACGGGCTGTTGAAATAATATCTAAAGCAAGGATGCCCTGTTTTAATCCGATTAAATCTGCCAGAAAAGAAGCATGATAACGGTCTTTAAAAACCGGGCTGGATGTAGCAAACAATATGGCATCCGGAACATGTCCTTCATTTAATATGGATGAACATGCACTAAAAGATAAGGTAATGAGGTCTTCATCAGTATAGCAAACAGTCTGCTGACTTTTGTTTCGACCTTTTGGATGCAACACCTGGCCTGACATTCTGAATTCAGGAAAGGCTACATCATATTTTATTATTTCACTCACTTTATTAGTTCTTTAGCAATATTCAGTTTAAGGATCTCTGATGTGCCACCGCCAATTAGTGTGAAACGTGCATCTCTCAGGTATCGCTGCAAAGAATATTCTTCTGCATAACCATAAGATGCCAGTATTCGGCAGGCCTCATCGCAGATGTCGTTGGCACATTCAGATGCATAAAGCTTGGCTATCATAGATTCCTGGTTGCGAGATTTATTTTGATCACTGAGAGAGGCTGCAAAAAGGGTATAATGACGAGCCGTGTCCAGCTGAACTTTCATTTCGGCAAACTTCATTTTAACGGCCTGGAATTTATAAATTACCTGTCCGAACTGTTTTCGCTCATTGGCATATTGAAGGGCATCTTCAAAAGCGGCAGTAGCCACACCAATGGATAGGGCAGCGGTCATTATTCTGATCTCTGCAAGGATTTCCAGCAGGTATTTGGTCCCATCTCCTAAATGGCCCAGAATGTAGTTGGATGGCAGCCTGACCTGGTCAAAATAAACTTCACTGGTTAAGGATCCACGTACTCCCAGTTTTTCAATGCTTTTTCCAATATTTACACCCTCCAGATGGGTTGGAACAAAAAAGATGGATAGTCCTTCAGTCTGGTCTGTTTTGGCAAATACAGTTAAAAAATCAGCAACAGGTGCAGAAGTGACCCAGGTTTTCTGTCCATTTAGTATAAATCCATCTTCCAATACTTCTGCCTTAGACTGAATTCCAAAAAGATCGCTACCTGCATTAGGTTCTGTCATGCAAATTCCACCAATTTTTTTCCCTTCAAGGGCTTGGCTAAAATAGGATTTAACCTCCTCATCCCCTAAACGATAAAGAAAATAAGTGGCCATGAGGGATTGCATGGTACAGGCGGCTGCAAGAGAAAGCGAACCCCTGCTCAATTCAATAACAGCCAGGGAATAAGACACTATATCCATTTGGCTTCCTCCTGCCGATTCAGGGTAACGCATGCCAAAAAAACCAAGATCCCCGACTTCCCTGAAAAGCTGCATGGGGAATTCCCGGTTTTCATCAATAGCCTTTGCCTGTGATAAAACTTTTCTTTTCACAAACTCTCTAAAAGTCTGCTGGATTTGCTTTTGAATATCATTTAGTTCAAAATTCATTGATCTGTTTTCGTTCTGTTCCTTAATTGTGTTGTTTTTGCCAGATCCAAATCTAAGCTATCGTCTTTAAAAACAAGCTTGTATTCGTTAAAAGCCTGGTCTTTTGAAACTACTTCGTTCAAAACATCATCTCTTACAACTTCTGCATCCCTTTCGTGTGGTGCCCCATATCCACCACCACCTCCGGCAATTTGCCTGTAAATTGTATTTTCCGGGATTTCTTCGATCAGGTCTTTGCTAAGAGCTTTGTAAGTATTCCCATCAGGATACATTAACTCAATGCTGTTGAGCACACTGCCTTTGCCTCCAAATAATCCATAGTTTTCTTCCACATCCCCGTCACCAAAGACCACCATAGTGGTATTATCTCCCCCCAGCTTGATAATAGTTTCCACACCGAGTCCACCTCTCCATTTTCCTACTCCTCCGGAATCTTTCACATATTCATGGCGAATAATACGATGTGGTGTTTGCTGTTCATACATTTCATAATCCTGATCGAGAAGCCCGCCTGAAGCGTCAATCATTCCAATATGATCATAGCCGTCATCTTCATACAAAGCACCTGATCCACCTTTTAAACCCATAAAACAAATGTCAACATATTTTCCCCCTTTCGCAGGATGCTTGCCAGTAAAAAGTGAACACAGCAGATGATTCCAACCTGCAGTAACTCTTTTTGGCATAGCGGGTCCCAGGGCCTTGAATATAGAATCCGCGATTTGAGGGCATAAGTGATTGCCGAAAGTAGTTGCTTTAGGGTAAGAAGCATTCAGTATAGTACCTTCAGGAACCAGGTAAGTCAATGGCTTGAGCATGCCCTCATTATGAGGGATGTTTGGATTTACCATTTGAAGAAAGGTCAGTGTGATGGCTGAACAGGAGGATGTGAAAGTGCCATTGACAAATCCATTGGTTTGTGGAGAAGACTGCGAAAAGTCAAATACAATATCCTCATCATTCACGATGATTCGGCTCTTTACAATAAATTCGGATCCTGGGTGTCTGCCATCAAAATACACTTTGCTGCTTCCTTCATATGTTCCATTGGGAACCGAAGTAATTTCAGCCTTCATCATACGCTCTGTCCTGCTGAATAATTCTTTTTTATGAACTTCAAAACAATCCACGCCGTATTTGCTAATGAAGTTTATCAGCCTTCTCTCACCCAAACTACAAGCTCCGACCTGAGCTTTGATGTCTTCCTGGACAATACTGAGTCGTATATTTGCGAAAATCAGGTCCCAGACATCCTTTCGCAATTCTCCTTTTTCATAAATTTTAACTGCTGGAATCCGCAAGGCTTCCTGCCAGACTTCTGTTGCGTTCGGATTGTATCCGCCTTGTACTGCTCCGCCAATGTCTGCCTGGTGACCTTTAGCTGCCGACCATCCCATTAATTTATCTCCTGTAAAAATGGGCTTGAAAATGGCCACATCATTATTTTGGTTTCCCATGCTGAATACGTCATTATGAATGATGACATCTCCGGGAAATATTTGATCTCCATATTGCTGAATAATGACTTTGCAAACTGGCCCAAGAGAAAAACTCAGGATGGGAAGGTTCTCCGTTTGTTCCAGCATATTGCCATCCGCATCATAAAGTCCGGTCACAAAATCCTTGGCTTCGCACAGAATAGGGGAACGGGTAGTTTTTGTCAATGAAATGCTCATTTCATCTGTTATAGACTTAAAAGCCCGTTCGAAAATGGATAGCAATATGGTATCAATTCTGATATCAGCCATGCAATGTGCTCATTTCTGTTGTGGACGAATTCTTTGCGTAACCATCAGGTAGCAGGATTTTATTATAGACCAGGAAACTTCCTCCAATAATGGTTTCACAATGATAACTGGAACTTAAAAACAGCGTGGTATTTACCTGTTCAATGATAGCAGGTCCTTTTATAGTGATGCTTTCGCCCAGTTTATCGCCATCGTAAACAGCCATTTCCTGCATTTCATCTGCTTCCGGCACATAAGCCATTCTTTTTCCTTTGAAGGCCTGTTTTACATCGCTTTTAGGAATGTTTTCCTTCGCTGATAAGGAATGCGGTTTTTCCGTGATTCCTACAGCCCTTAACCTGGCATTGATCATTTCCAGTTCAGTGCCCTCTGATTTCAATTCATATCCATACTTTCGGTTATGTTCTTTATGGAAAGCCTCCTTCATGTCCATTAATTTAAAGTCCAATATGTCTTCCATGGAAACTTCAAGGGGAACTTCATGAAACTGCCCTAAATACCGAAGGTCAAGGGAGGGATAATATTCAATATTTTTAGCTTCTATTCCTTCTTCAAGGAGGGTGCTTCGGGCTTCTTCCCTCATTTCATGGTACAAAGCAAGGAAACGATCGCGATCCACATCTGAATAATTGCTTATGTAGGAGCGAACATAATCGTGTTTGAGATCGCCCAGTAACATGCCTGCCGCACAAAAAATAGAAGCCACAGCCGGAACCAGGAACATGGGGATCTCCAGTTCCCGGCAGATCTCACCTGCATGAATAGCCCCTGCTCCTCCAGCACAAATCAGGAGGAATTCCCTGGGATCGTAACCCCTTTCAACAGAAACCTGGCGAACACCCTGTGCCATATTCATATTAATGACACGATACATGCCAGCAGCGGTTTGTTGTTCGTTCAATCCAATTGAATCACCCAGGCGGGATGCAATTATTTCCCTGGTTTTTTCTACATGGAGCGGGTATTTACCCCCGGCGAAATAATCAGGATCCAGGTAGCCAAGGACTAAATCAGCATCTGTACAAGTCGGCTCAAGTCCACCCCGGTTGTAGGATATTGGACCTGGCAGTGAGCCGGCACTTTGTGGTCCCATTTTTAGCAAAGCTCCCGGATCCACCCAGCCGATACTTCCGCCTCCGGCACCAATCGTAATAATATCGAGGGTAGGAAGGGCAATACGGTGGCGGTCAATTTCCCCATCCGTGCTGGTAATGCACTGGCCATTAACTACCATGGAAGTATCAAAACTGGTTCCTCCCATATCCATTGTAATGCAGTTTTCAAAACCAAGCAAACGGGCATAATAAGAGCCAGCAATGGGTGCTGCTGCTGGTCCCGATAGCACAGTTACTGCCGAGATCTTTCGGGCTACTTCGGGTGTGACAACCCCTCCATTTGACTGCATGATCATTAATTTGCCCTGGAAATTTATCTTTTTCAATTTCTTAAGCAGGGACTCCAGGTAGCGGTCGATGACAACCCCAATATAAGCATTGATACAGGTTGTACTGAGTCTTTCATAAAAACGAATAGATGGAAGGACTTCAAAAGATGCACAAATATAAAGTTCGGGCAAAGCCTCTCGCAGATATTGTGTAAGCTGTTTTTCATTTTCATTGTTCAAAAAGGAATTCATCAGGCAGATGGCAATGGCTTCCACCTGTTCAGATTTGATTTTGCTTATGATAGTATCCAGCTCTTCAAAGTTCAGCTCTTCTATGATCTTAGCTGATGCATCCACTCTTTCTGTCAAACAGAGCCTTAAATGCCTTGGCACCAATGGTTTAACGTTCCTGTAATGATTGTTGTATCGTTCTTCCCTCACGCCCCTGCGCATTTCCAAAGCGTCACGAAAACCAGCAGTTGTGATCAGGGCAGTTTTCGCTCCTTTCATCGTCAATAAGGCATTGGTAGCTACTGTAGTACCATGTACAATGGTTTCAATTCTAGCGATGAATCCTGGGAGAGTTAATTGGAGTTTCTCTGCCATTTCATGAATCCCTGTAATGAAACCTATGGAAGAATCTTCAGGAGTGGATAGTGTTTTATGTACCAATGATGAACCATCGTTGCCCACAAGAAAGAAGTCGGTAAATGTACCTCCCACATCTATTCCCAACTTGTATTTCATCTCACTTTCTTTCATCTAACTGACATATTTTAAAGAAAAATTAACATGGCAATTTCCTTATTAAGACTTGCCCTTTTCCTAAAAATAAAATTCATCAATGCAACTTGATCTGGACAACTAAAATGGAATACATGTTTTGCAGGAAGTGATTGAAAATGCTGTTTCAGACCTGAAAAATGAGTTAGACGATTTTTGATAATTGATTTCAAATTTATTGGTTTTGAATGTTTAGCTCTTAAGTCCGTTGTGGTCGCTTTTTTTGTACAAAATCGCGATTAGAACAGCGTATTTCAGAAGTAAAAATACTTAATAATTCGAATATACCAAAAGTGAATCATAAAAGACTGATATTTTGAGAGTTTCATATTATCAAATCGAAATAGTTGTATATATTATAGATTAAGGTATCATTTATTTACTATTTTTAACTTTTGAATGACCTGTATTTTCAATCTGATTAGTTTAGTTTTTATATGTAATAATTAAAGCTTTATGATAGGACTGTAAGCCTTTAAATAGTTTAATTACTATTAGTGTTTTATTTCGTGGGTAAAAAATTGTTTTTATATATTTGAAAAAATCTATAAAATTGAATTGTATTTCACACAATCATATTTAAATAATAAAATTTATTAAATTAGCTAATAATCATAGCGAGTAATAAGGGAAGATATACTATTCAAAGGCTTTAAAAGGTAAAATAAGATTCAGAAGAAAAATTAGTTTTAATCCTATTTTCCTAAATAATAGAAGAAGGTTCTGGCACATCAAATGGAATAAAAAGGAAAAATAAAGTAAAAGCGAAATATCCCTTGAATTAAAGAGAATTTTCAAGTAATAATAGATTAATAAAATGAGATATGCAGAGACAGGTTTTAATTTAGAAATTGACTTAAGCCGGGGAAATATTGAAAGGGTAGCAAGTGACCCTATGGAGACTGAACTTTATCTTGGAGGATTGGGTACAAATGCCAAAATAATGTGGGACAGGGTCCCTCCGGAGGTGGAAGCATTTTCTCCTGATAATCTGCTCATTTTTGCTGCCGGCCTTTTGTGCGGGACTCCAGCTCCCGGGTGTAACCGCACCATTGTTACAACCATTTCTCCCCAGACTAAATTATTGGCTTTTTCAATGATGGGTGGATTTTGGGCTCCTGAATTAAAGTACGCTGGTTATGACAAAATAATATTAAGCGGTAAGTCTCCTGATCTGGTTTATTTGTGGATCAATAATGATACAGTGGAGTTGCGGGATGCTTCCCATTTGCAGGGAAAAGGAGCCATTGAAACGGAAAAGCTTATTCAGCAGGAATTGAATGAACCCAAAGCACAGGTTCTTTCGATCGGACTGGCGGGTGAGAATAAGGTGTATTTTGCATCCATAGAGCAAGGCAGGTCCAGTGCCAGCAGAGGAGGAATAGGAGCTGTCATGGGTGACAAGGGCGTAAAAGCAATAGCGGTTCGTGGTACAGGTGACATAAACATTGCACAAGCTGAAGAATTCCTTGGCATGTGCAATGAAGTGCTGGAATATATAAAAGTCCGCGATGCCAAGCCAATCCCAGGTGTTATGCCCATATTAGCAGGTCTTGGTTCACCACAGGAAATGAAAACCCATGATGAAAAATGGCACACTGAAAGCTTCATGTGGGGTAATTCCCGCCACCGTAGAAAAGGCTTTTGGACTGAGGAGGTTGAAAAAGAATGGACAGAGACCCTGGAAAATGCAAGGAAGCGATTAATAAGCTGCTATAATTGCCCTATGAAATGCGGAGCTACGATTTCCATTGAGGGACTTCCAACCTATATGATGAAATGCTTCTCTAAACTGACCTATACAATGGCTGCCATGTCCAACCTGGATTTTGGCTTAAAAATTGCCCAGCGGGCAACTGAATATGGTGTGGATGCATTTTCAACTCCACAAGTAATGGCTTTTGCTCTGGAACTCTATGAAAATGACATATTGAGTGATGAAGACATGAAGGGCATGCCGGAATCCAACGATGAGAAATTTTTCTGGTTGCTTGACAGAATTGTCAGGAGAGAAGGAATAGGAGATGCCCTGGCCAATGGTACTTATTGGGCAGCAAAAGAGATTGGAAAAGGGGCTGAGGATTATGCACATAATAATATTAAAAAACATGAGCAGATGCCTCTTAAATTATCCATGCTGAATCCCATTTATTTCCTGATGTATTGTACCGGTGAGAAGATCAATATTACCCAGATTGAAGGACAATTTCCCCAAATGCCTTTTCCAACCAGGGAAGAAAGGGAAGAATTTGTGAAGGATTGGCACCAGGTTCCTGATGAGAAATTCAAACAGTATTTCCTGGATTGGGAGCTTCGCGGTGAGAACTCATTTCCCTATTATCCTACTGTTCAAATGTGCTGTGACATCGTTGACTGGCAGGAGAAAATGCATTACATTGATGATGCCCTTGGGATGTGTGCGGGATTGTCATCATTTCCCTTGAAGCCTCCTTATCATATACACAATTTTCCAAAACTGATTTCCTGGGGAGCTGGTATTGAAATGGATGAAGCCAAATTAAGCAAGGCAGCTAAACGATACAGAACCTTGGTTCGAGCTATTAATATAAGCAGGGGCATGAGGAGAAAAGATGATAAACCACCTGCAAATCATTGGAAAAAGAGATTTCCTGAGCTTGAAAAGGAACTACTGGATACCTATTATAAGTTTAAAGGCTGGAATAGAGAAAGTATTCCTACGAAAGAATCACTGCAAGATCTGGGACTGGATTATGTAAGCGACGATTTCCAGAATAGAGGTATATATTCTGATTCTAATGATACTCTTCCTGATGAAACTTCAGAAAACAATGGAAAAAATAAAGTGGAGGAAGTAAAGAATGAAGGGTAAGAAAAGAAAAATAAAAACCATAAATATTGACGTTGACAAGTGCGTGGGCTGCATGGCTTGTGAGGTGATTTGCTCTGCATTTCATTCTTCTCCAAAATATAGCAGCAACAATCCTGCGAGGTCCCGGATCCGGGTCATACGTGATCCAATTGCAGATATATATGTACCTGTATATGCAGGTGAATATGCGGTGGCAGAATGTGCCGGCAGGGACAAATATATTATTGATGGAAAAGAATATGACGAATGTGCATTTTGCAGGGCTTCCTGTCCTTCGAGGGACCTTTTCAAAGAACCTGATTCGGGACTTCCGCTAAAATGTGATATGTGTGAAAGTGATCCAGCCCAGGAAATACCTTTGTGTGTCAAGTGGTGCTTGAATGAAGCATTGATATACGAAGAAAGGGAAGAAGAAATTGAAGAGGAGGTGAAACAGGAAGACCTGGAAATTGGATTGGAAGCACTGGCCAATAAATATGGATTGAACAATATAAAGGATGTCATTGAACGTTTATCTGAATCTAAGAAGGGTTAAAATGGTGAAGACTAAAATTCTTGCCCTGCCGGCAGGAGGGCAAATTTTCCAGGAGGGATGCATTCGGCACAAATTCAAATTTCAAAGCAGAATATGAATAGGATATTAATAGACTTTGAAAATCACAGAGTGTGAACCTGGATCTTGAAACTTGATACTTAAAATAATGGAGAAATTAGCCGACTATAAAGAGATCAGCGAAATTATAAAAGAACAGGGTGGTGACTCTTTCAAACTATGCTACCAGTGTGGGAAGTGTGATGTAGTTTGTCCATGGAGCGGCATAAGGAATTTCAGTATGCGCAAATTGGTGCGTGGGGGTAATTTGGGAATGTCTGAGATAGAAGGAGAAGATATCTGGCTTTGTACGACCTGTGGGAAATGCTCACAAGCCTGTCCGCGCAATGTCGGGCAGGTTGAATCGGGGATTGCATTGCGCAGGTTAGCAACAGATTATGGCATTTATGCAGCTTCGGCTGATCCTGTGCGTTCCATCAGATCGGCTCTGAATGCAGAAGGGAATCCATTTATGGAAGATCGAAGCAAGAGGGCAGACTGGGCAAAAGGACTTTCTGTCAAGACCTTTGCCAGTGATATGGAAATTCTTTATTATCCGGGCTGTTACCTGAGTTATGACCCCAGGTTAAAAAAGGTGGCTGTTGCTACTGCCAGTATACTGAATAAAGCAAGCGTAAATTATGGTATTCTGGGCTCAAAAGAAAACTGTTGCGGAGAAAGTATACGCAAAGCCGGTGACGAGACTTTATACCTGCAATTAGCGAAAGAGAATATCAAAACATTTATTGATCATGGAGTGAAAAGAATTCTTGTTTCTTCCCCGCATTGCTATCATACGTTTAAAAATGAGTATCCTGAATTCATGGTGAATTTTGAAATCGTTCATATCGCGCAGTATGTTTTCGAACTGATCCGGGAAGGCCGGCTTGAATTGTCCAAAGAGTATAAGAAAAAAGTGACCTATCACGATCCATGTTATTTAGGTAGGCACAACAGTATTTACGATGAACCCCGACAAGTATTGCAGAAAATTGCTGCTTTAGAATTAAGGGAAATGGTTGAGACCAGGGAAGAAAGTTTTTGCTGTGGAGGTGGAGGAGGCCGTATCTGGATGGATACTCCTAAAGGAGAAAGATTTTCTGACATCAGGTTGCAACAGGCCGTGGAAACAGGAGCTGATGTGATGGCAACTGCATGTCCTTATTGCATTGCTAATTTTGAAGACAGCCTGTTGAACAGCAAGGATGATGAAAGCATTGAAATAAAGGACATTACTGAAATTATTCAGGAAGCAATCTCATGATTTAGAAAATGAATAGATTCAAGTTTCAAAATCCAAGCCACAGGCCACAAGAAAGAAATAGCTTGGGACTTGAGCCAAAACCATCCATTCGGGAAAATTGGGATTTGGTAATTTAAAAAGAAATGAAAGAAGAAGGTGTTGAAAATATAAATATAAAAAACGACCACATTGCGGATGTCATTGTAGTCGGAGGAGGGATCAGCGGCATTCAGGCTGCACTGGATCTGGCAACAACCGGATACAAGGTTTATTTGGTTGACAAGGCACCTACTATTGGTGGCAAAATGGCCCAGCTTGACAAAACCTTTCCCACGAATGATTGCTCCATGTGCATTGAATCTCCCAAGTTCATTGAATGTGATCGGCATCCTAATATTGAAATTCTGACCTATACAGAAGTAGTTCATGTGGATGGAGAAGCTGGCAATTTCACTGTAACACTCAATAAAAAACCAAGATACGTCATTGAGGACAAATGTACAGGTTGCACAGTTTGTGCTGAATATTGCCCTCTTCATATCCCGGATCCATTTAATCAGAACCTTTCTGAAAATAAAGCAACGCATATCTACTTTTCACAGGCAGTTCCTCTTGTTCCTTACATTGATGAGAGCTGCCATTTTCTGAAAGATGGCACTTGTTCCATTTGTATCGGTGTGTGTAAAAACAAAGCTATTGACCTTCATCAAAAAGCTGAAAAAAGAGTGGTAAAAGTAGGCGCAATAGTTTTATCGCCCGGATATGATGTTTTTCATCCCGAAGTGCGTGGTGATTATGGATATGGAAAATATAAAAATGTAGTAAGCAGCCTTGATTTCGAACGTCTTTTATGCGCAACAGGTCCGCATACAGGGGAGATACTGCGCCCCTCTGATCATAAACATCCAAAGAAAATTGCCTGGATTCATTGTGTGGGATCAAGACAGTCCATCGAGGGAGGTCATAGTTATTGTTCTTCTGTTTGCTGTACTTATATCCAGAAACAGGTTATCCTGGCGAAAGACCATGATGCGGATATGGAAGCCATGATTTTTCATAATGATATCAGGGCTTATGGGAAAGATTTCGAACGCTTTTATGAGCGAGCTGAAAATCTTCCCGGGGTGACATTCATCAGGAGCTATGTTACTGTGGGAAAGGAAATACCTGGTTCACAAAACCTAACAATAAAGTATGCCACAACCGATGATGGTGTGAAGGAAGAGGAATTCGACCTTGTGGTTCTGGGAGTTGGATTGACCGCTCCTGCTCAGGTTGAGGAGCTTGCAGATATATTTGGAATTGAACTCAATGACCATCAATTCTGTGATACTCAAGCCACTACTCCAATTCAAACCACCAGACCGGGCATTTTCATCAGTGGAGCTTTTGCCGGACCACTTGACATTCCCGAATCGGTTGTCACAGCAAGCGGAGCGAATGCCCTGGTAAGTGAACTTTTAAAACTCAGGAGAGGAAAACTTTCAAAAGAACGGATTTACCCTGAGGAAAGAGATGTATCGGAAGAGGAACCCAAGGTGGGTGTATTTGCCTGCCATTGCGGGGCAAATATCGGACGTGTAGTAGATATTCCTTCACTGGTGGATTACTCCAAAACGCTGGAGAATGTAGTGCATGCAGAAGAGGGCCTTTTCATCTGCTCAACAGATGCAGCCCAGCAGATCGCGAATACAATAAAAGAAAAAGGTCTAAACAGGGTGGTTGTAGCTGCCTGTACACCCAAAACTCATGAACCCCTGTTTCGGGATACGCTTAGGGAAGGTGGGCTGAATCAATACTTTTTTGACATGGCCAATATACGGGAACATTGCTCATGGGTACACTCCAAACAAAAGGAAGAAGCATCACAGAAAGCAAAGGATATTGTACGCATGTCAGTGGCACGTGCTGCCCACCTGGAACCGCTTCAGGAATTTGATCTTCCTGTGAATAAAGCAGCCCTTGTGGTTGGCGGAGGATTGGCTGGAATGACTTCTGCCCTCAGTATTGCAAACCAGGGATTCGAGGTTCACCTGCTGGAGAAAGAAGCCAACCTGGGAGGGATGGCTTTGAGAATTCCAACTACTTTGGAAGGCCTGGATGTCGATGAATATTTGAAAGAGCTGATCAGTAAGGTGTATAAGCATCCGTTAATATTTGTTTCTCACAGTGCTACCATCACAGATGTATCTGGTTATGTTGGAAATTTCGTTACCACAGTAGTTTCTGAAGGAAGAAACAAAACGATAAAACATGGTGCAGCCATACTGGCAACAGGTGCTGTTGAATACAGACCCACTGAATATCTTTATGGAACGAGCGATAAGGTCATGACATCCGTAGAAATGGGAGAGCAATTGGCCAGGGGAGATAAAAAACTGGCAGATGCCAAAAGCCTGGTCATGATACAATGTGTGGGTTGTCGCCAGGAGGACAGGAATTACTGCAGTCGTGTATGTTGCACCCACTCGATAAAGAATGCTTTGAAGCTACGGGAGATCAATCCTGAAATAGATATTTATATTCTTTTCAGAGATATCAGAACCTATGGATACAGCGAAGATTATTATAGGATGGCTGCTGACAAAGATGTGAAATTCATTCAGTACGAACCTCACAGGAAGCCCAAAGTGGAAGCTGTAAAAGAAGGGGATTCTGAAGTTTTAAGGCTGAGTGTTATGGACCCCATCATGGGTAAGGAACTGGTGATTGATGCAGACATTCTTTCACTGGCAGCAGCGGTTATTTCATCAGAAGGCAGCTATGAGGCATCCCGTTTGTTCAAGGTTCCTTTGAACGAGGATGGCTTTTTCCAGGAGGCTCATGTAAAATTACGACCGGTTGATTTTTCTGCTGAAGGAGTTTATTTATGTGGTACAGCACATTATCCCAAACATATTTCAGAAGCCATCAGCCAGGCTTATGGCGCTGCAGGAAGAGCAGTTACTTTACTTTCGCAGGATTCAGTCACGGCCTCAGGTTCAGTATGTGAAGTGGATGAAAATGCATGCGTTTCATGTGGAGCCTGCATAAAGGTTTGTACATACGGAGCGATTGCCTTTGGTGAAACAAATAAAGCGATAGTAAACTCGGTCCTTTGCAAGGGAGATGGACTTTGCAATGTTGTATGTCCCACTTCCGCGATTTCACTGAGTCATTATACGGACGAAGAGTTGCTAACGCAAATCGATGCTGCTAATGAAAAGATTTAGAATTTTACAATTATGAATTATTACGAAAGGATTTGGTATTTATAAAATCCAATTTAGCCACGAAGGCACTAGGACACAAAGAAACACAAAGTGCTTATAAGAAAATTTAAAACATTGTGAAACTTCGTGTCTTTGAGTCTTTGTGGCGATAAAAAATAAGAATTAATTTAAATAGTTTATAAGTGATCAGTTAAAAAAAATGAGTATCGACCATAATTTTCAACCCAAAATGATAGGCATTATCTGCAACTGGTGCTGTTACGGAGGTGCCGATCTTGCTGGTGTTTCAAGATTCCAGTATCCTCCTCATATCCGTTTGATCCGCGTCATGTGTTCTGCCCGGGTTGATATGTTACATATTTTGAAAGCATTTGTAAACGGACAGGATGGGGTTTTTGTCGGAGGCTGTCATCTTTGTGATTGCCACTATGTAACCAATGGAAATTTCACCGCATATGGAATGGTGCAGGTTTTTAGGAAAATATTGAAACACATCGGACTATATCCAGAACGTTTGCGGATTGAATGGGTGTCAGCAGGAGAAGGAATCCGCTTTTCTAATTTTATGACTGAATATAGTGAAGAACTTACGAAACTCGGACCTATAGGAACTGCTGAAGGCATTGATAAGGAAACATTATCTTTCCGTTTTGGGGCCGTTAAGAAAATCATTCCATTTGTAAAACTGGTGTTAACTCAAAAGTTACATGTTTCTGAATTAACCGAAGAAGCATATTATACCTTTTTTAGCAGTGAGGAATTTGAGAGCTTATTTCAAGAGATCATTGTCAGTAAATTGACCATCAGCCAGATAACATCCCTGCTTCAGAAAAAATCTCTTTCCACCATGGAAATAGCTGATTCATTGGGATTAAGTTCATCAGAAGTGGCAAAACACATGAATAATTCATCCACACAAGGATTGGTAAAGTATGATGTTAAAAGTAAATGTTATGTGCTTCCTTAAAGACTCAAACCTCAAATTCAAAGCTTCAAATGCCAAGTGCTGCTCGCCCTGGAATTTGTGGCTAAGGCATCCCTTCGGGGAATTTGGATCTTGGGATTTGAAATGTTAAATTATGAATAACGAAAGAATAGATCAGATTATAAATAATCACCAGGCTGAAGCCAGTTCGCTTATTCAGGTATTACTTGAAATTCAGAGTGAAAATCATTGGCTTCCCAAAGAGGTTTTGGAGCGAGTCAGTAATAAGTTTCAAGTACCCCTGACCCGTGTCATGCATATTGCAAGCTTTTATAAAGCATTCAGTTTAGTTCCAAAAGGACGTCACCAGGTTCACATTTGCATGGGAACAGCCTGCCATGTTCGCGGAGCAACACGCATACTGGAAACGGTGGAAGACCTGACTGGAATTAAATCTGGTGAGACAGATTTAGATTTGAAGTTCAGCCTTGAAACGGTCAACTGTCTTGGATGCTGCGCATTGGGCCCGGTGATGGAAATCGATGGCAAAACCCATGGTAAGGTATCAACCAGTGGAACTGCAGATGTGTTGAATAGTTATGAATAGAAATTTCAATAAAAAACAAAAGAAATGAAGGCTCCGAGTCTCAAATTCCCCGAAGGGATACCTTCGGCACCAAGCTCCAAGCCCCTTACCCTGCATGCAGGCAAATTCAAGCTTGTAGACAACTCGGGTTTTGAGTTTTGGGATTTGAAATTTGGGGCTTTATACAATCATGAAGACATTTACCAAAAGTAATTATGATGCCGTTCAATTCACCTGAGGAATTAGAGATATTCAGAAAGGATATAATTGCCAAAAGAGATTCTGCGAAACCTTGCATATCTGTGTGTGCAGGCGCAGGTTGTCTGGCTTCCGGTGCGAATGAAGTCATTGCCTCTTTTAAATCTGAGATTGAAAAACAAAAATTAAAAGCAGTTGTGGATTTAAAAGGAACTGGCTGTCCAGGCTTTTGCGAAAGAGGACCCGTAGTGGTAATTTACCCCGAGGAAATTTGTTATTTACAGGTATGCGCTAAAGATGTTCCCGAGATAGTGACACAAACCATTAAAGCGAAGAAGGTAGTTGACCGATTACTCTATGTGGATGCAGCAACGGGCGAAAAATCAGTTCATGAATCGGATATTCCCTTTTACAAAAACCAGGAAAGAAATATAATATGCAATAATATTAAAATTGATTCCAAGAGTATTGATGATTACCTGGCCATAGGGGGATATACAGCATTGACCAAATCACTTTTCAAAATGACGGCAGAAGAAGTAGTGGAGGAAGTCAAAAAATCCAAATTGAGGGGAAGGGGCGGAGCTGGTTTCCCAACCGGGGAAAAATGGGAAGGATCCAGGAATGCCCCTGAAAAAACAAAATATGTAATCGTCAATGCAGATGAAGGTGATCCCGGTGCATTTATGGACAGGGCGCTGCTGGAAGGAAATCCGCATTCTATCCTGGAAGGCTTGATCATAGGAGGTTATGCCATCGGAGCGCGTGAGGGTTTCGTATACGTAAGACAGGAATACCCACTGGCGGTGGTGAATATCAACCTGGCCATTAAGCAGGCTGAGACTTACGGATTATTGGGAAAAAATATCCTGGGCTCTGGCTTTGACTTCAAGGTCACTGTTCACCAGGGAGCAGGAGCTTTTGTCTGCGGAGAATCAACTGCTTTAATGACAGCCCTGGAGGGCAGGGTGGGGGAACCCAGGCCGAAATATGTACGCTCAAACATCGTTGGACTTTGGAGCAAACCCAGCGTGTTGAATAATGTGGAAACATGGGCCAACGTGCCACTCATTATCAATAAGGGAGCTGACTGGTTCACTCAAATTGGAACCGAGAGTAGCAAGGGTACGAAAATATTCTCCCTGGTTGGAAAAATATCCAATACCGGATTGGTGGAAATACCTATGGGTATTAGTTTGAAAGAAATTATTTATGGAATTGGTGGTGGAATTCCAGGAGCTAAGAAATTCAAGGCAGTACAGACCGGAGGACCTTCAGGAGGCTGTATTCCTGCGGATAAGCTGGACCTGAAAGTGGGTTTTGATGAACTCACACAGGCGGGTTCCATGATGGGTTCCGGTGGGATGATTGTGATGGATGAAGATACCTGTATGGTAGATGTGGCCAGGTACTTCATCAATTTCCTCACAGAAGAGTCCTGCGGCAAATGTATTCCCTGCAGGGAAGGCCTGAGGCAAATGAACAGGATACTGACCAATATCACCGAGGGAAAGGGAAAAGAGGGCGATATAGAACTTCTGGAAGTACTTTCTGAAACAGCCATGGAGGCTTCACTCTGTGCTTTAGGAAAAAGTGCTCCCAATCCATTTTTAAGCACATTAAACTATTTCAGAACAGAATATGAAGCACATATCAAAGAGAAAAAATGTCCGGCAAAGTATTGCAAAGAGCTGATCTCCTACTACATCGATCCTGAGAAATGCAGTGCCTGTATGATTTGCTTTAAAAAATGCCCGGCTGATGCTGTAATAGGTGAGAAGAAAAAAATCCATGTCATCGACCAGGAAAAATGCACAAAATGCAATACTTGTTTTGAAGTTTGCCCGCTGAAGTTTGATGCTGTGAGGAAGATTTCCGGTGAAACGGTACCAGCACCTATTCCGGAGGAAGAAAGAATGATTATAAAATAAGGCAATGTTAAGTCCAAAATCTCAAATTCCAGGAACCAAATTCCAAGAGGGTTTCATTCACATCTTGGGGCTTGAGACTTTTAATTTGACTGCCTTCAGGCAAGGCAGGGAACTTGGAATTTAAAAAGGGAAGAATGAAAGAAATCACTCTAAACATAGACGAACAAAATGTCCAAGCGAAGGAAGGGATGACAGTTCTGGAAGCAGCCCAAAGTGCAGGTATATCCATACCCAAACTGTGTCACCATGAAAAATTAATTCCTTTTGGAGGATGCAGACTTTGCCTCGTCGAAGTGGAATCAGGCAGATGGACAAAACTGGTTGTTTCTTGCGTTTATGCAGTTGAAAATGGTTTAGTGGTCAGAACCAGGTCAGAGAAGATTGATAGAATTCGGAAAACTCTTTTGGAACTTCTGCTGGCACATGCCCCGAATTCTCAGCAATTACAGGATTTAGCAGTGGAATACGGTGCTAATAAAGATCAATTTGATAAAGAATCTTCATTTTGCATACACTGTGGTTTATGTGTCAGGTACTGTGCAGAAGTAAAGCAATTAAATGCAGTTGGATTTATCGACAGGGGTATTAATAAAGAGATTTGTTTCATCCCTGAAATTGCGTCAAAGGAGTGCAAGGGTTGTATGGAATGCTTTCCCCTTTGCCCGACATCCTACCTCCAGGCAGCATTTGTGTTAACTGAAGCGATGGCTTTTCCCGAGGCTTCTTCCTGAGAATTGTAAAAGGAAAAGACAACAATCATATCTAACTCGACTTACGGATTTCTCTGTTTAAGCTTAGCTGAGATGTGTTTATGAACCTGAGTTCGGGATAAGATTTAACTCACAGAAAACTAATGGTGTATTAGATTTGGGCTTATAATCATTTGAAATGCCTAGCACAGCTACAATTAATACAATCCTGGCAGTTACTGGCAGGCAAATATGAACCACACTAAAGCAATTCCTAAAGCTTTAGGATACCCGCAAGAGTTAAAATGAACCGATAAGGAAACAGCATTTCAAAACGTGAATACATGATCCCTTCCGGATGAATTGAATTATTATTTCTTCTTATTGTATGTACTCTATGCCTTCTTAATCATTGACCGGGAGATCAATATGGCCATAAGAAGCCAGATAATAAATGTTTCCCCATGAGTCATATCATAAGTGGAACCTGCCAATTTAGCTATCAAGATAAAAATGTAAATGATGATAGGTGATACAACTAAGCAAATTGCAAGATGAATAATCGATTTTTTGAAATCCATAAGTCACTGATTTAATGGGTTAAACTAAAAATATCTTTTATCAGTTAACAATTGAATGATGTCTTATTTCGATTTTATTGAATAGTAAAAATAGTATATATTTTATAATTTCTATTTATGATGGGTATTAAGTGAAAGAGGTCTATGGCTGAACTCCTTCAAAATCAATACATCAAAGCTAATATTTTTGTTTATAAGAATTTACAGACTCTTAATTTCGTTAGCTAAATTCTGCAGGCTGTCTTTTGCATTACCAAAAAGCAAACGTGTTTTGTCATCAAAGAATAATTCATTCTCGATACCGGCATAGCCTTTACCCCTTCCACGTTTCATGACAATGATATTTTTCGCCAGGTGAGCATTAATAATGGGCATACCAGCAATTGGACTTCCCGGGTCAGTTATTGCTGCCGGATTAACCACATCATTTGCACCTATCACTATCACCACATCCGTATTGGGCATATCTGGATTGATATTTTCCATTTCAACTAACTGATTGTATGGCACATCAGCTTCTGCAAGCAGCACATTCATGTGTCCCGGCATTCTTCCAGCTACGGGATGAATTGCATATCGTACACTCACTCCTTTTTCGCTGAGTAATTCTTCCAGTTCATGACACACATGCTGGGCCTGTGCAACTGCCAATCCATAACCCGGAACGATAACGACACTCTTTGAGTAACTGAGTAAAATAGAGGCATCGCTGAGGCTAATTTCTTTCATGACACCACCTTCCTGTTGAACAGCGGATCCACCATCACCACCAAATGCACCAATTATAACATTCAACAAAGAGCGGTTCATGGCTTTACACATCAGTAAAGTTAAGATGGTGCCGGCCGCGCCCACCAGGATACCACCCAGTATCATCGCCTGGTTGTTGTAAATAAAACCGGCCATGGTTGCTGCAATTCCTGTAAAACTATTCAGCAACGAAATAACCACAGGCATATCTGCGCCTCCAATTGGCATGACAAACATCACTCCGTAGATAAGCGAGACGGCAAGCAATAAATATATAGCCCAGTTTAATTGCGCTGGACTTTGACCGGAAGTCATGATGAATGCAGCAATTGCGACTATGCACAGCAATAAGAACAAGTTGACATATTTCATGATCCCTGAAAAAATATCACCAATTTTCCCGTCCAGTTTACCGTAAGCTATCATACTTCCACTAAATGCAACACTACCGATGATCAAACCAAGAATGGTAACTAAAATAGATCCCTGGTCACCCATGCTGGCATTGGGGAATTCGAGTAATGCAACCAATGCAGATGCAGCACCTCCTGAGGCATTGAAGAAGGATACCAGTTGTGGCATAGCGGTCATTTTTACACGCCTGGCAATAGTCCAACCAAGGACAGAACCAACGGCCAAAGCAGCAAGAATGATCCATACATTGTTAAGCGAAATTCCATTTCCTGCAGGATTTTTATGTAAAAGCAGGGTGGTGATCATAGCGAGAAGCATCCCGGCAGCAGCAAAAAAATTACCTCGCCTTGCTGTTTCAGGGTGGCTTAATAATTTTAATCCAAAAACAAACAGCAATGCTGAAATTAAGTAACTTAATTCCAGTATGGTTTCACCCAATGTGAAATCAATACCATTTAAATTTCCTAATACCTGTTCCATATCTTCCTATTTTTTCTTCTTTTTAAACATTTCCAACATGCGGTCTGTTACCACAAATCCACCCACTACATTGAGTGTTCCAAAGATGACAGCAAAAATCCCGAGAATGAGTTCCAGCGATATCTTTGAAGCATCTGCATGGCCGACCAAAATAATTCCACCAATAATAATGACACCACTAATGGCATTGGCTCCCGACATGAGGGGTGTGTGGAGGACAGAGGGTACATTTGATATTACCTCAATACCCAGAAAGATGGACAGTGCAATAATAAAAATTGCTTCTTTATATGTGAAAAAGTAAATTAATAATTGTTCCATTTGATTTTATTTTATGATTCGATAAATGATTTGACTCGTTCGTTTAGGATTTTTCCTTCGTGTGTTATGCATGTTCCTTTTATAATATCGTCTTCAAAATCCAGGTTCAGGGATCCATCTTCAGCAATTAATAACTGAAGAAAATTAAACACATTTTTACCGAACATCTTACTTGCATCGGCTGGCATATGAGAAGGATATTCAGACTGCCCGACAATTTTCACCTTCTTGTGTATAACAGTTTCATTGTCTTTAGTAAGTTCGCAATTACCACCACTCGAAGCAGCCAGGTCAATGATAACAGAACCTGGTTTCATACGCTCTACTACTTTAGTAGGGATTAATAAGGGAGCCTTTCTTCCTGGAATTTGAGCTGTACAAATGACAACATCTGCTTTAGCTGCATGATCGTTGATGACTTCCTGCTGTTTCTTTTTGAACTCTTCTGTTTGCTCCACAGCATATCCACCGGCAGCAGAATCGTCAATGGCTCCTTCCACTTCCACAAATTTTGCACCCAGGCTCATGACCTCCTCCTTCACAGCTGCTCTTACATCAAATGCTTCCACCTGGGCTCCCAATTTTCTAGCTATGGCAATGGCCTGCAATCCGGCCACTCCGGCTCCTAAAATCAAAACTGTTGCAGGCCGGATGGTTCCTGCAGCTGTCATAAACATGGGAAAAAAGACAGGAAGTTCATTGGCAGCCTGAAGCACTGCTTTATATCCTGCTACTGTTGCCATGGAAGAAAGTACATCCATCGATTGAGCCCGGCTGGTTCTGGGTATAGAATCCATGCTAAAACTTGTGATTCCTTTATTTTGAAACTTCTTAACAATTTCCTTATTCCACAGGGGATTGTACTGACTTAACCAAATCTGGTTCGTTTTGAGTGAATTTATTAGATCAGGATCAGGTTCACCAATCTGAACCAGCAAATCTGCCTTTTTTAATACCTCTTCCCGCTTTAAATCTTTTGCTCCGGCATTTCGATAGGCTTCATTGTCATGGAATGCTTTGGCACCAGCATCTTTTTCAACAATCACCTCTACTTTCAATTGAACAAGCTTGGTTACAATCTCCGGTAAAAAAGCAACTCGCTTTTCTGCCTCAACTTCTTTTAATAGTCCTAAAATCATTCGTTATTTTTAATATTAATGTTTCAAAATAAATAAACAAATCTTGATATTTACCTATCAGGAATCAATTGTATGAAGCAGCAAATATAATTAGTATAAGTTACATTAAAATTAAAATTGAAATAAATAATTCCGGGACAGTCTGTTATGCAATTTTTGAATGCGTTAATCCTAAGCGGGAATTTCAGTTTAAATCAGGATTCCTTAATAATCAATTAAAATGACTTGGATTCTACAGAGAATGATTACTTGAAATGTTTTGACAATTATGGCTTTAGATTACTGCAAATCATCAGTAGAATACAAATTGTTCTTATGGAGTTCGATATTTCCATAAAACATTGAATTTGAGTGGAGGTAAAAAGAAAGCCCACCTTCGCTGAAGCTTTGGTGGGCGATGTAGTCCGTAGGGGAATCGAACCCCTGTTACCAGGATGAAAACCTGGCGTCCTAACCCCTAGACGAACGGACCGTGTCAATAAACGAGGTGCAAAGATAAAGAGCTTTTTAAAAATAGCAATTATCCTGATTGAAAAATAGTTATTATTCTGCAAATCGCAGGTATTCAGTTTATTACAATAGAAATAAAAACGTTTTCATTTTATAATTTATGTTGGGCGACTAACATAATTAGTTTAAATTTGCCATCTCATTATAATTTCAATATTTTAAAATTTAAATCATGAAAAAAATAAATGTGGCCATTAATGGTTTTGGACGAATCGGGCGTTCAACTTTCAGAATATTGTATAATATGCCTGAAATTAATATAGTGGCTGTTAATGATCTGGTAGATCCTCATACCATCGCTTATTTGTTGAAATACGATTCTATCTTTGGCATTTTTGCCGATGAAGTAAAATATGACAATGAGCACCTGGTGGTACATGGCAAGGAAATCAGGGTCCTTGCTGAAATGGACAATGCCAAGCTTCCCTGGAAGGAATTGGATGTAGATGTGGTGCTGGAATCTACAGGTAAATTCACCAACAAGGAAAAACTGACAAATCACCTGATAGCAGGTGCAAAAAAAGTGGTTTTATCAGCACCTCCAAAAGGAAGCGGTATACAAGCCGTGGTTTTGGGTGTGAATGATGAAGTCATCACCAAAGACACGAATATCCTATCCAATGCTTCCTGTACAACCAATTGTCTCGCACCCATGGTCAAGGTGCTGGATGCATTAGCCGGAATTGATACAGGATTTGCAACTACAGTTCATGCTTATACTGCAGACCAGCGCCTGGTGGATGCTCCACATAAAGATCTTCGAAGAGCTCGTGCCGCCGGGATCAACATTATTCCCACTTCAACCGGAGCTGCTAAAGCCACTGCCCTTATTTTTCCCCATCTTCAGGGTAAATTAACGGGAAGTGCTTACCGGGTTCCTGTTATTGATGGCTCAATTGCCGACTTTATGTGCACAGTGAAAAAGGAAGTAACTATTGACCAGATCAATAAGGCCTTTAAGAAAGCTGCTGATACACATTTAAAAGGTATTTTACAGTATTCTGAAGAAGCAATTGTTTCATCAGATATCATTAAAAGCGAGTACTCCTGTGTGTTCGATTCCAACCTGACAGATGTGATAGGAAACATGGTTCGGATTGCTGGTTGGTATGATAATGAATCAGGTTACTCACACCGTTTATCTGATTTGATTTTAATGCTAGGCAAATTGCTTTAATAATCGAACAATTAATATTGAAAGCCCTGGAAAATTTACCAGGGCTTTTTTTTTTGCATACTAATCAAAATTAAGCGGGAATAAATAACTTTGCAGCAAAGCATGTAGTCTATCGCACTGACACTGAATGTCAGGGAGGAAAGTCCGGACAACAAAGAGCACGACACTTCCTAACGGGAAGGCGAAGACGGAAAGTGCCACAGAAAGGGAAACTGCCTATGTTGGGGTTTATTGCGAGGGCCTGCCTTCGCTAAAGCTTCGGCAGGCGATGTTGAAAAGGTGAGGTAAGAGCTCACCAGTCCCGGTAGTGATATCGGGAGCTTGGTAAACCCTGTCGGTTGAAAAGTCATGTATATCCCGATTCCCTTTATTGGGAGCTGGCTGGCTCGGCCGTTTATCGGGAGGGGTAGACCGATTGAGCCTGTTGGTGACAACAGTCCCAGATAAATGATAGACCACCATGTTCATGGATATGGATGTACAGAATCCGGCTTATTGCATGCTTGATGCCGGAGGTTCGACCTCCGGTTTTTTTTAAGAATTGAACTATGGCTTCGAAAGAATCAGATAAACTCAGGACAGATAAAACAAAAGAACTGATCTCTCTTTCTGCATCAGATTTCATTGATCTGCAACATGCTCAAGAAATCCTGGATGAATTGCGTGAACTTATTCGATTTCACGAGCATAAATATTACGTGGAAGCAGATCCTCAAATAAGTGATTATGATTACGATCAACTGGAGAAGCTTTTAGTCCGCATTGAACAAAACTATCCTCAGCTCCAGGATCCCAACTCACCCAGCCAGCGAGTGGGGAGTGACATCAACCAGGATTTCGTTCAGAGGGAGCATACTTATCCCATGCTTTCATTAGGAAACACCTATTCTGAGGAGGAGTTATTGGAATTTCATGATCGTATTGTAAAAACAATTGGAGATGATTTTTCCTATGTGTGTGAATTGAAATTTGATGGGGCTTCCGTCAGCCTGACCTATCTGGATGGCAAATTATTGTATGCTGTAACCAGGGGCGATGGCACAAAAGGAGATGACATCACAGCCAATGTGAAAACGATAAAAAGTATTCCCCTGTTCTTAGGCAATCATGGTTATCCTGCTGAATTTATCATGCGGGGAGAGATTTACATGTCTTTGGAGGGATTTAATAAATTAAATGAGGAAAGGATAGAGACCGGAGAGCCAGCCTTTGCCAATCCCAGAAATTCAGCTGCAGGAAGCCTGAAAATGCAAAATTCTTCACAGGTAGCTAGGCGACCATTGAATTGTTATCTTTATGCTATTATTTCAGATGATTTAGCATCAGATTCACATTATGAAAATTTAAAGCTGGCCAAATACTGGGGATTTAGAATATCAGAACACCTGAAAAAGTGTAAGGATATAGGGGAAGTTTTAGAATATATCAAATACTGGAATATTGCACGTAAGAAACTTCCTTTTGATATAGATGGTATTGTGGTCAAAGTAGATTCACTACGGCAACAAAAACAATTGGGTTATACTGCGAAATCACCCCGTTGGGCCATATCCTATAAGTTTAAGGCTGAGCGAGTCAGCACCCGGTTGGAATCGGTTTCCTACCAGGTGGGACGAACAGGTGCCATCACTCCTGTAGCTAACCTGACTCCGGTTCAGTTAGCGGGAACCATTGTGAAAAGAGCATCTTTGCACAATGCCGATCAAATTGAAATGCTGGATTTACACATTGGCGACGCAGTTTTTGTGGAGAAAGGGGGTGAGATCATTCCGAAAATTGTAGGTGTGAAGCTGGAGGAGCGGACAACAAATTTGAACAAAGTAATCTATATCAGCCATTGTCCGGAATGTGAAACACAGCTGGTCAGGATGGAAGGAGAAGCCAATCATTATTGTCCGAATGAAAACGGGTGTCCACCCCAGATAAAAGGTAAAATTGAACATTTCATCAGCCGGAAAGCGATGGATATAGGATTTGCAGAAGCGACCGTAAGTTTATTGTTTGAAAAAGGCTACCTGAGGAATATTGCAGATATTTATAATCTTGAAAAAACCCAAATTGAGGCCCTGGATGGATTCAGGGAAAAATCTGCCAATAATCTAATTCAGAGTGTTCAGCAATCTACTTCCATTCCCTATGCCAGGGTTTTATTTGCTTTAGGAATAAGACACATTGGT
>JADHTG010000074.1 GCA_016776505.1 Bacteroidota bacterium | reverse complement strand
GTTTCTATCAATAAGTTGTACCATAATATATACAAAGCAATCTCCAAAATATTAAAGCGTTGATTATCAATAATTTATAATTTTGCCTCATTTTCTAATTGTCTCATTTTCAGACTTTTATCTTATTATTGGAATTTGTACATTTTTTAGAATTCATTCTCATGTACGAAAAATCTATTGTGCTCGTTATCTTTGTAAATAGTTCCAATCATGAAGCGAAGAATTCATTTTATCATAGCCCTATTCTCTTTTTATTTGCTTTCTTTTCCGGCTGTTTTTGGACAAAAGGAAGATATAAAACAGGACATACTGAACTACGTTAACTCAGTTGTTGACAAAAAGGTGGGAAGAGGAGAATGCTGGGATTTATTATCACATGCCCTCAATGAAACCGGTGCCAAATGGTTTCCAACGGAGGATTTTGGAAGGATTATTAACTATCCTGAAAAACAGCTGCAAGCTGGTGACATGATCCGGCTGATCAATATAACCTACGACTGGGGTGGCAAAACAAGCAGGCATTACGCAATCGTATATGAAGTAATTGACAAAAATCATCTTCGAATCGCAGATCAAAATGTAGCAGGTGTTCGAAAAGTGAAGATCAGGGATTATCATTTGGATGAAATTGTAAAAGGGGAGATCACTTTTTATCGCCCTTATAAATAACACTTCATTCTCAGTGAATTTGTTCTAGAACATAGCACTTCAATTATTTCTGAATCAGTACATTAAAAAAGCAACTCACATCAATTAATAATACTGACTTTTCTGTATTGAAAAAAAACTAAATTTGCCTGATTAATTTCAAATGTAAAAACTGTAAAAAGTCACAAATGAATATTCACGAATACCAGGGAAAAGAGATTTTGAAAAAATTTGGTGTAAGAGTTCCTGAGGGTTTGCTTTGCCATACCCCCGAACAAGCCATTGAGGCTGCAAAAAAGATTGCGGCTCTTACTGACACGACTGTATGGGCTGTCAAGGCTCAAATTCATGCGGGAGGCCGGGGCAAAGGCGGAGGTGTTAAAATTGCCAAATCGCTGTCTGAGGTAAAAAAGTTTGCACAGGAAATCATTGGAATGAATTTAGTCACTCATCAAACCGGACCAGAAGGTAAAAACGTTCAAAAAATATTGGTCGAGCAGGGAATCTATTATGCCGGACCCGAAGAAGTCAAAGAGTTCTATATGAGCATTTTATTGAACCGTCAGACCAAAAGAAACATCATCATGTACTCTACCGAGGGAGGAATGGATATTGAACAGGTAGCAGATAAAACTCCTCATCTCATATTTAAGGAAGAGATCGATCCCTCTGTCGGCATCCAGGCATTCCAGGCCAGGCGAGTAGCATTTAATCTTGGATTATCGGGGATTTCTTTTAAGGAAATGACCGCTTTTACTATTGCTCTATACAAAGCATACGATGCTATTGATGCCTCCCTGTTTGAAATTAATCCTGTATTTAAAGCAGCTGACGGGAAGATATTTGCTGCAGATTCTAAAGTTAACCTCGATGATAATGCGCTTTACAGGCATAAGAATTATGCCGATTTGAGAGACTTAAATGAAGAGGAACCTCTTGAGATCAAGGCTTCGCAGAATAACCTCAACTACATTAAATTAGACGGGAATGTGGGCTGTATGGTAAATGGTGCAGGTTTGGCCATGGCCACCATGGACATGATCAAACTATCTGGCGGCTCACCTGCAAATTTCCTGGATGTAGGAGGTACAGCCAGTGCTAAAACCGTGGAAGCAGGATTTCGCATTATACTTGAAGATCCCAATGTCAAAGCCATACTGGTTAACATATTTGGCGGAATAGTAAGATGTGATCGCGTTGCACAGGGAATAGTAGACGCCTATAAAAATATTGATCATCTCAATATCCCTATCATTGTCAGGCTGCAGGGTACAAATGCAGAAGATGGGAAAAAATTAATCGATCAAAGTGGCTTGAAAGTATTTTCTGCAATTCACCTGGAAGAAGCAGCTCAAATTGTCAAAGAGGTTGTCAGTTAAGCTAGTCCCGAGCTTTTCAGGAAAATAGCTAATACATCATACGATTTTTTTTATTTTTTTAGCCCGATTGTTTGGCATTGGAATGTTTTTTTCGTATTTTCAATAATCGAAATTACATTCTGAATGATTCCTTAATTCCATTTTTCACACCCTAAAAATATTTCTGATATGTTTCTAAAAGTTCATACTGATAGCCCTTCACCAAGGCATCTAAAAATTATTCTTGAACATTTGAAAACTGGTGGGATCTTAATCTATCCTACTGATACTGTATATGGTATAGGTTGTGATATGCACAACAGCAAAGCCATTGATCAACTATTAAAAATTATTGAAAAAAAACCTTCAGAAGCAAACCTGTCTATCATTTGTTCCAATCTTTCCAATATCTCTGAATACACTTTGCCTTTTGAAACACGCATTTATAAAATGATGCGAAAAGCATTTCCCGGTCCTTACACTTTCATTTTAAATGCCAACAACAAGGTTCCGAAAATATTCAATACCAATAAAAAAACAGTTGGAATCCGGGTACCTGAAAACAACCTGATAAGGGAAATAGTGGAGGAATATGGAAATCCAATTGTGACTTCTTCGATTAAAGATGTGGATGACATTTTAAAATATCCCACAGATCCTGAAGAAATTCAAGCTTTATATGGTAAACAGGTGGATTTAATTATTGATGGGGGTCCGGGTGGCCAGGTTGCTTCCACTGTAATTGATTGCACAGGTGAGGAAATTAATGTGGTAAGAGTCGGAAAAGGGCCGGTTGATATTTTTTAGATTTTTTTTTGGTTTTACTTTTTTATCTGCATGAGTTTTTCAAAGGTTTTGTACAAAATCCTCTAAATTTAAACCCGCAAAATCACCACTGCTCATCAGGAGCAAAACGCAGTTATTAAAGGTGTTTTTACGAATTTCACTTTCCAGTTTCTCTCTGTCATAAAACAGCTTGAGCTGTGGATCACCAAATGCTGCAATAACCTCATTTTCAGACAAAAGTCTTAGCTGCTTAAGTTTAACTGCCTCCTGATTGATGAATACATATTTCCTGTCAGCTTTTGCCATGCTTCCCTCATAAAGAGGTATGAATCCTGGATTTAAACTGCTGAAAGTATGCAGTTCAAGGCATGCCATTAGATTTCTCCCCGGATATTGGTCTTTAATCCCTTCAATAGTTGCTTTTACTTTGGATGGAGCATGTGCAAAATCGCGGAATGCAATAAAATCTTCCTTTTCAATCAGTTTTTCGAGTCGTTTACCTGCACCACTGAAATCCCCGATCGCCTGGTAAAATGTGGCATGTTCAATTCCCAATTGAGCGCATATCTGCCTGGCACCTTCCATGTTCAGCATATTATGACTCCCGTATACCTCCATCCGGTGTTTTTTGCCATCCATGGATTGTATGAAAAATTGGTTTTTTTCTACCACATAATTGGGCAAATCATAGGCTATTTTTTTGACATGACTGAATTCATGAACGATATCCACCAGCAGTTTATCCCCCCTGAAATAAACTAAGACCGAACCATCGGGCATGGACTTGATGAACTTTCGAAATTGATCGACATATATTTCAAAAGTGGGAAAAACATTCATATGATCCCATGCAATGCCACTTATTAACGCAATTTGTGGTTTATACCATAGAAACTTGGGCTCCATATTAATGGATGAACTTAGGTACTCATCCGCTTCCAAAATAATACAGTCTGCGTTCTCCGTTAATTTCAATCCCTGCTCAAAGCCTTTGACCAATGCACCTACCATGTAATCGAAGTTTTTATTGCATTTTTGCATGACGTGCATGACCATGGAGGTGATCGTTGTCTTGCCATGACTTCCTGCTATGGCTACCCGGGTTTTATGGGTGCTGTTCAAATAAATATATTCAGGAAATGAATACATATTCAGCTCCAGCTCCTGTGCCCTGATCAGCTCCGGATTTTCTTTCCTGGCATGCATTCCCAGGATAATGGCATCCATACCGGGCTGAATCCGATCAGCATCCCAGCCAAATTTAGCAGGTAAAATACCATGCGCTTCCAACCTGCTTTTGGCGGGTTCAAAAATCTCATCATCCGAGCCACTTACATCATGCCCTTTGAGCTTCAATGCAATTGCCAGGTTATGCATAATACTTCCCCCAATCGAAATAAAATGTATCCTCATCCGTTCAAAACTAACAGGAATCAAATTTAAGCTAATTGAAGCAGTTCAATCAATAGATTTATGCGCATATCAACAGCTAAGAAAACAAAAATTCAAAATAATTCTGTCTGACCTGCTGGAAATAATTAAGTCCTTATCTGTTATTAAGTTGTAATTTTGATGAATAAGGTTCCTTTCCCGTTTTAAATTAAACCGACATATTCAAAAACAAATGAACAGAATTTACAGATACCTGATACACGCAGCCGGTTTATTCCTTTTGGTATCCAGCATGCTCCTGTTTGAAAATTGCAATGACACCAACAATGATTATCATGATATTCCGGACGTGTATGTATATTTCACTTTAAATCTGGACTTGCCTATTTATAATTCACTGACCATTCCAGGAGGTCATTTTTATCTGAATGATGAGGGATATAAGGGGATCATTATGTACCATAACTTAGATGACACCTATCTGGCATTTGAGCGCACTTGTACTTATCAACCACTGAATGATTGCTCAACAATTACAGTTGACCAGAGTGGTATTTTTATGCGTTGTGGGCATTATGATGGATCTGATTTTATTAATTGCTGTGAATCTACATTTGATATGAATGGCTTTGTATTAAAAAATCCTGCTTTATATCCCCTGAAACGATATAATGTCTCGCAGCTAGGTAATGTCCTGACCATCAGCAATTAACAGACTGCTGTTTTTATATCCTTTTGGGAATCAATTCAAAGGAATAGCCTTTATTAGACATAAAAGCTATGTAGCGGGGAAGTACTATTTGAAGATTTCTTTTTGCTTTCACATTATCATGAAAAACCACAATGCTTCCCGGTCTTGTCTGACGAACGATTTTTCTGAGAATAAAACCCGGAGACAGTTCCGTATCGAAATCATAGGACAGAACGGTCCATAAAACCAGTTTATAACCCATTCGTTTTAGCTGCTTGGCAATTCTTGGTCTTATCCTGCCGTAAGGCGGACGAAAAAGCCTGGAATTCACCACTTCTGCACATTTCTTCACATTTTTAATATAAGAATCAATGCTGACATCCTTTGTGTTCAAATGATTAAATGTATGATTTCCTGTCTGATGCCCGGCATCTAAGATCTGTTGATAAAGTGCCGGCTGTTCAACTACATTTTCTCCCACGCAAAAAAATGTCGCTTTGGCATGATAGCGTTTCAAAACTTCTAATATCCAGGGTGTTGCTTCTTTTGAAGGACCATCATCAAAGGTTAAGAATATTTTTTTTCCGGACACATTTTCCCTGAATGTGAAACGGTTAAAGATGAAGTAAAAAAAAGCGGGAAACTTAAAAAATCGGAGCGTCATGGTGTTTGCTTTTCTTCTTTTTCATTTTTTCTTTGAGGACGCATTTGCGGGAATAATATCACCTCCTGTATGGAATTAGAATCAGTTAGCAGCATACTTAAGCGGTCGATCCCAATTCCAATTCCGGATGTTGGGGGCATTCCGTATTCTATAGCCTGCAGGAAATCTTCATCCAGAACCATAGCCTCTTCATCTCCTCTTTTTCCTAATTCCAACTGGGCTTCAAATCGCTCTCTTTGGTCAATGGGATCATTCAGTTCAGTAAACGCATTGCAAAATTCCTTGCCAATGCAGATCATCTCGAAACGCTCCACCAGGCCATCTGTGGACCTGTGTTTTTTGGCTAAGGGAGACATTTCAACAGGGAAATCGGTAATGAAAGTAGGCTGAATGAGCAATGACTCACACTTCTCCCCGAAAATTTCATCAATGATTTTACCTTTACCCATTGTTTTATCAATAACAACATTCATTTTAGCAGCAGCTTTTTGCAGCTCTTCCTCCGTCATCTTTGAAATATCCGTGCCAGTAATCTCGCGGATCACATCATACATGCTTATCCGTTTCCAGGGGCGTTTGAAATTTACCTTATGCTCACCATATGTAATTTCTGTAGTTCCGTACAAATCAGCCACTAAACCTTCAATCATCTCCTCAAAAAGATTCATCATCCAGTGGTAATCCTTATAAGCCACATAAAGCTCAAGCTGGGTAAATTCAGGATTATGGAACCTGTCCATCCCCTCATTCCTAAAGTCTTTTGCAAATTCGAAAACACCATCAAATCCACCTACAATTAATTTCTTCAAATAGAGCTCATTTGCAATCCGCATGTAGAGGGTCATATCCAATGCATTGTGATGTGTTTTAAACGGGCGGGCTGCTGCACCCCCGTATATAGGCTGTAATATGGGAGTTTCCACTTCCAGGTAGCCTCTTTCATGGAGGAAATTCCTCATATAATTGATGATCCTGGCTCTTTTTTGGAAAATCTCTTTGGTTTTGGGATTTACAATTAAATCGACATAGCGCTGGCGATACCTTTGTTCAGGATCTGTAAATGCGTCAAAAACTGCCTGGTCTTTCTCTTTTACAACAGGCAGGGGACGTAAGGATTTGCATAATATTTTAAACTCCTTCACATGGATGGATATTTCTCCAACTTTCGTTATAAATACATAGCCGCTTACCCCAATGATATCTCCTATATCAAGTAATTTCTTAAAGACCTCATTGTACATCCCTTTATCTTCCCCTTCACAAATTTCATCTCTGTTGAAATACAACTGTATCCTTCCTTCACTGTCCATTATCTCCGCAAAAGAAGCTTTCCCCATAATTCTCCTGCTCATTAATCTTCCGGCAATCAGTACATTCCGGTATTTGTCCTCATTTCCCTTAAAATTTTTCCTGATGTCTATACTGGATGCATTAACTTCAAAAGTTTCCGGTGGATAAGGATTAATGCCAGCTGCGATTAAGGCTTTCATCTCCTCTCTCCGATGAATTTCCTGTTCGCTTAAATGATTTGTCATTGTTTGATTTTCTTTGATTAAGGACAATTTAAATAATTGTGCAAAGGTATAGGTTTTTAGTGATGTGTGAATGGGTTGTGCCGAAGGCATCCCTTTAGGAAAGGTTAAAAGTTGTCCATGCCTGAATAAGGTTGACCAAATTATTTATAAAATCAATTCATCATTATGATATGAAGACAAAAGGCAAAAGTTTAAAGTACAAAGTATGCTGAATTGATGGGTGATAATTTCGAATGCAGAATGAAGAATATCGAAGTTTTAATAATCTAAATCATCATTGGATATTCGATGTTCATCATTCAAAATTAAGGCAAAAATAAATCTACATTCGCTATCCTCGTGCCGCAGAAGCTTTAGCGCAGTGCCTTTGGCAAGCCTATGGCGGCCAATGGGTGGCGCAAGCTTCGGCAGATAAAAAAGCTTGTGGATCTTGGAATTTGGATCTTGGAATTTGGGATTTGAGATTTCGGTTGTGGGTTTTGAATTTTGTGCTGAAAGCATCCCTTTGGGAGAATTTGGGATATAAGATCGCATACGGCAAGTCTATGACGATCGAAATGTTACAAGTTGCCGACTGCGAACTGCCGTTTACTGCTTATTTATCCTTTCGTTTAAACTTCCCTTCCTTCAATGCTTTGATGAATTTATACCATGCCTGTGGATCAAGAAGCGATAAGGGAATAGGTGTATTCATTCCCGGGAATTGTGCATAATTTGTCTGACCTCCACTATATCCAGCCTGCACAGCCATTAAGTTCATATAGTAATGCTGGCTTTCAGAGCCATCCATTCTCATAGCTGCGGACAGCGCTCTCATTTTATCGGGATGGAGATTTTCCATGGCAATATCATAATAGGTCTTGTTTGGTTCAGTTGCCAAAAATGCCTGTTTAAATTTTGCCCTGGATGGCCAGGGGTAAATCATCGTCTCATCAAACGTCAATGTATCCGTAATCATGGCAATTAAAACACTCATGCCACCCTGTTCAATTCCATCAGGAACAATAAACCTGCGCCTTTTAAAACCAAGGGAACTGAATTCAACAGTATCTTTTTCCCTCACAACCAGTGAAAAGAAGCCTTCAATATTGGAAATAGTTCCCCAATAAGAATTGATGATCCGGATGGTGGAAAAAGGGATTGGAGAATTACTATCAGACGTGAGTATTAATCCTGAGAATTGAATTAATTTTCTGTCCTCATCCTGTCCATATGCAAAAAGCACGGATAAAAATAAAAAGGATATGAAGATTATTTTTTTCAATTTTAATTAATAGCTGATTTAATTAACTTAGTTCGACAGGAGAATATTCAAATTTAGACAAATTGACGATATCCATATTAAGCAAAATTCCTACAATAAATTAATTGTATGTTTTTATGAGCATAGCAGGTCGACTATATTCCTTCATTCTTTCCGTTTCCATCATATTTTCAATCAATTCTTTTTTTTCATGCAAAAACTATGACTTAAATACAGAAATCAGGCAATCAGATTCCTTATTGGCCATGATTGAACAGGCCTCTCAAACTTTGATTATTGATAATGAGTTTATAAGATTGAGAATGGACAGCATGGAAAAAAAATTGTCATTGATTTCTAAACTGGATAGCAATCGAATGAATGATGAATTCAAGCTGGATATTATAAGATACCGAGCCCTATTGAATAACTACAGAAATTTTGAGATCTCCTATGAAGCCATAACCTACGATAACCAGGTTCATAAGAATTATTGCCAGGATTTGAAAAAAAAGCTGTTAGATAATGAAATAACTAAAAAAGAATTTAGCATGGAATACATCCTTAAGAAAGGAGAATTAGAAAATCATCTTCTAAGGTGCGTAAAGCTGGTGAAAGATATGACCGGCATTGAAAAAATGTATCAGCGGATTAATTCCCGGCTTTCTTCTTTCCTGATAAAGGAATCAGGATAATCCATTATTTTTAAAACAATAAATAAATTAACCTGCACATTTATCATAATCAGATATATTTGTAAATTTACAGACTAATAGAACATTCTGTTTGATAAAAAACTAGCATCATGAACGAAGATTTATTATTTATATTGGAGGATGGGGAAGATCAAATGAAAAAAACCATTTCTCATTTAGTTGAAGCACTTTCAAAAGTCAGGGCAGGAAAGGCAAGTCCTCAAATGATAAGCGAAGTTTATGTGGATTATTATGGAAGTAAAACGCTCTTAAGCCAGACTGCGAATGTCAACACACCCGACCCGAAAACTATTTTAATCCAACCCTGGGATAAAAATATGATACAGGAGATTGAAAAGGCAATTATGGCTTCCAACCTGGGTTTCAACCCACAAAATGATGGAGAAGTCATACGGATCATTGTACCCCCTTTAACCGAAGAAAGACGTATACAATTAGTAAAATACATCAACCAGGAAGCAGAAAATAACAGGATTTCCATTCGCAATACGCGAAAAAAAGCCAATGATGAAATAAAAAGCATTCAAAAGGAAGGCGCATCTGAAGATGATGCTAAAATGGCTGAAAATAAAATCCAGGAACTAACCACTGAATACATTAAAAACATTGATGAGATTCTGTCTGCGAAAGAGAAAGAAATCCTGACCGTATAAGTTTTTAACTTTAAGAAAAAAATCTTCTCAAAAAAGCAGGCTTGTTCGAAAAAGCTTGACAGCAATTGCCAACAGTATGACTCCGAATATTTTACGAAGAACGTTCACCCCACCAGGTCCTATTTTTTTCTGAATCCATCCTGTTGACTTCAGCACCCAATATACAAACACCAGGTTTACTACTATTCCTACCAGCACATTTACTAACTGATATTCTGCGCGAATGGATAAGATGGTCGTTAATGTTCCTGCACCTGCAATCAGGGGAAAAGCAATCGGGATTATGCTACTGGAAGAATCTCCGGGTTTTTGCTTAAAAATCTTTACTCCCAGCACCATTTCAAGGGCCACAAAAAAGATAACAATAGCTCCAGCTACAGCAAATGATTCGATATCAACACCAAATAAACTCAGTATTGACTCCCCTAAAAAGAGGAATAAAATCATAATGATTCCTGCAACTATGGTAGCCTTTCCTGACTGCACATTTCCCCCTGCTTTGATTTTAAGATCAATGATAATGGGAACCGATCCTAAAATATCAATGATGGCAAATAAAACCAAGGTAACCGAAAATATTTCTTTAAAACTAAAATGCAATTCCATAAATCCTAATTTGAATTATAAATTGTGTTTTTAATCGCTCACAATGTTAGGAATATATTTCAAATGAACATCGTTTAATTGCCGGGATCCTGATAAAAATCTGTCAAAGACAACTTGTAATTCTTAAATTATGTATCTTAGATTTTTGCTTAAGAACGTCCTGAAAGATGAAAAAAAAACACAAAGTAACAATAATTAACCGACTCAAAAGTTTTGTCTACGCACACCAGGGAATTATTTTTCTTTTTAAATCGCAGGGAAATGTAATCATTCACAGTATAGCAGCTGCTTTGGCCATTTTAATGGGAATTTTATTGAAAATTAGCATGCTGGAGTGGTGCCTGATATTTTTTGCCATCGGATTTGTTTTTGTAACAGAAGCCATTAATACTGCGATTGAACAATTTATTGATTTCATCTCCCCTTCCTATAATGTCAGTGCCGGCAAAGCAAAGGACCTGGCTGCAGGAGCGGTGCTGTTTTCAGCAGTTACAGCACTCATTGTCGGCCTTATTATTTTTGTCCCCAAACTGGTCGATCTGATCATTTAATTCATTAACAATTCCATTGTTTGTTGAATTATTTCATCATTCGATATTCAATTTTACATGAAAATTTTTCCAATATCAAACACTCAATAATGAATTTCGAAGTATATATAACCACTTCATCATTCGTTATTCTAAAGTTCTAATGTTCGATTATTCAAAATAGGGTTGTGAGTTAGCTAATTACAATTCAACTGACTATTCCATGGAGGCATTAAAAATTATAGTTCAGTCCGCTCAATACCTGGAAAGAATAGGGATATGACCTGATGTAATAATCTTTATTAATAGGCCTCAGGGCATAGCGTAAAACAGGTTCCAGCTTAAAGCTGAAATGCTTGTTTAATTTGTATTGCACTTCAAAACCGGCTGAGCCACTGTAACTCATTGTTCTGATATTTTCTGTTTTGCCAAGTGAAATACGCTCTGTCTCATTCTGAACATAAGCGTTGTTTCCAACCAAAACACCACTGTTTATTCCTGCAGCCAATAACACATCAATCGTCCTGTCCAGGATTTTATACTTTAATATTAATGGTACTTCCAGGTAATCGAAGTTTAGAACCAGGTTGGATGTATTCATAAACAACTGGCTTCCATCCGGACTTTGATTTAAGACGTAAGTATGCGATTCCTGCAGGTCTTCCTGCAGCCCCCCAGATTTTTGATTGTTCACTACATCTCCTGCTGATGAGTTGATAATTTGATAATCTGAAGTACCTGTTCCTAAAGCATCCTCCTCATAAACAAACATTTCGTCAGTAATTTGACCAGTTCTGGAAAAATAGACACCAGATTCAATGAATAATCTTTTTGCTGCAAGATATTGCACATTCATACCTCCCGAAAAAGCGATAATAGGGGATTCAATTTGATCGTAATAGGATTTATCCGAATTTGAACTTCTGGCAGAATAATTATCAGGTACAGTTCCAGCCAGCAGGAAAATATTTCCTCCATCATTTCTAACATCCCTATAAGCATATTGAGGCCCCATATTTCCGCCGATGATCCATCTCGATACTTTAGGTGGAATGATGGGTGGAATATAGGGATCAATAATGTGTTCCGGTTCAATGATGACAAAAATTTCCTCTTCAGTTGTGTCGGTTGCTGCCTGATTTTCTTTCGCTCCTTCAACTTGTGCTATTTGCTGCACTTTGTTTATGTCTGATTTTGCCGGCTCTTCAGCTGTGATTTTACCTGTTTTTGACGAAGAATAATGTACAGGAATTTCTGTTGTTCTCGGGCTTTTATCTGTTGCTTTAATTTCCTGATCTACAGGAATTTTATGCTGTAATTCTTTTGTTTCAGTGAAAGTATTTTTATTCGCTGTTTGTAAATCCGATGAAGCCCTAGTCGGACTTTTAATGATCTCATTCTCAGCGACAACACCATTTGCGGGTGATGAAATTGTTGCCAGGTAATAGCCTGAAGTAAAGGCAGCCATCAATGCGATCGAAGCAGCTGCATACCAGATCAGTATCCTTTGCTTTCGAGCTGTCGCAATTCCCAGGCTGTCGGCAATTTTTCCCCAAATAAATCCAGGGGGAGTTTGACTGGCCTGCTCAAAACCGTCTTTAAAGAGTTTGTCAATTTTATTCATATCTTCTGTCATATGACCATTTTATTCTGACTGGCCGGAACAGCAAACTTCACTTTCACTTTTTCCTGCAATATTTTTCTTGCCCTGGCCAGGTTGGATTTTGAAGTACCCACTGAAATCTCGAGTAAATCTGCAATTTCCTTATGAGAATGTCCTTCCACAGCATATAAATTAAATACTATTCGGTACTGGGGTGATAATTCCCTGATCAAGTCAATTAGATCCTGGAAATTAATCGAAGAAACAATGTTTTCATAGCCTTCGTCTTCTACTACTTCAACCACTTCTTCCACAGAATAGAGATAATTCTGTTTCCTGAAGCGTTCAAGAGCAGTGTTTATCATGATCCGTTTGATCCAACCTTCTAAAGAACCTGTTCCTTTATATTGCTTGATGGATTTAAATACTTTCATAAATCCATCATGTAAAATATCTTCTGCATCCGTTTGATCCTTTGCATAATACAGGCAGACGGCAAACATTCTCGAACTGAAAAACTGATACAGCCTGCCCTGCTCTTCGCGATTACCTGAAGCACAGCCTGCTACCAAATCTTCAAATTGCTGTTCTATCTCCTTCTGCCTTGACACTACCCTTTCACTTTTATACAGGATCCCCAGCTTATTTTAGATGATGAACACCCTGTTTTGGTTGCGTTTAAATTCTAGATTTTCAAGGAATTAATTAAATATTCTGAATTTTTTATTATTTCCTATTCGAAATTACAATAATAATTAAAGCCTGTTGCATTCGCAACCCGATTATGTAAATTTGCATCTTTAAACAAACGGATTATTACATAAATAATTTAATGAAACATGAAAAAGTTTGTTTTGATTGTTCTCCCCTTGTTGCTTTTCGCCACATGTGATAAGGAACAAGCTGTAAAAGAACCGAAAAGTTTTGATGTATCAGCTGAGCAGCAGCAGTTAATAAATAATGGGAATGCTTTCAGCATTAAAATACTTCAACAAATTAACCAGGCTGAAAGCAGTAGCAAAAACCTGTTTTTTTCACCTTTCAGCATTTCGATGGCACTCGGCATGACTTTAAACGGAGCCGGGGGTTTAACAAAAGAGGCAATGCTACAATCTCTTCAATTGCATGACATGAGTATTGATGATATTAATGCCTCTTACAAATATTTGATTGATAATCTCAAGCCTCTTGATCCCGATGTAACTTTTGATATTGCCAATTCAATCTGGTATCGAAATGATTATACTGTTTTAGCAGACTTCATAAAAACAAACCGGGATTATTTTTATGCTGAAATATCTCCTTTGGATTTCAATAAATCAGAGCTGGCAAAGCAAATCATCAATGATTGGGTGAAGGATAAAACGAAAGGAAAAATTGAAGAAATAGTGGATCAAATTAATCCAACGAGCTTTATGTTCCTGATCAATGCTCTTTATTTTAACGCCAACTGGATGTATCAGTTTGACAAATCTGATACCCGGGATATGAATTTCCACCTGATTGATGGCAGCAGCACATCCACCCCCTTTATGAATCAGAAGATGGATATTAAGAGTTTTTCAAATCACGAGCTGCATTGCATTGAAATGTTTTATGGGGAGGGAAACTTCAGTACGGTTTTCATTCTTCCCCAATCGAATAGCAGTTTGGATGATGTAATCGATGATTTTTCTTTATCAAAATGGAATACGTATTTAAGTTCCATGACAGAAGTTCAGGGGATGGATATTTATATCCCTAAATTCAACTATGCCTATGATATAGAACTAAAGGAGGTATTAACTGCCATGGGTATGGGCATCGCATTTGGTGAACATGCCGATTTCTCAGGCATAAATACCCAGCTGGACTTGTTCATATCAAAAATAAAACATAAAGCATACATAGATGTAAATGAAAAAGGAACAGAAGCAGCTGCAGTCACTTCTGTTGAAATTAGTTTTACGTCCATCGCGCAGTTTGTTGCCAATGAACCCTTTTTGTTTTTGATAAAAGAAAGAAATAGCGGGGCGATCTTATTTATAGGAAAAGTGATGGATCCATCCTGACAAAGATTTTATGTACAACAGAACTGCTGATCCCTGCTTTTATGAACAGGAAGAATTCGAAACGACCTTCCCGAAAATGATGAATTCCTGTCCATTTAGAATTTGTATTTAATATTCTAATTCCGGAAATCACAATCCTTCCAGGGTTTTTTCTTGATTCTCCCCCCTATTAACCTGAGTTCGGGATAAGCTTTGCTCACAGTTTCAGATGATTAGTTCATAGACAACTCAAATTTTCGAAGTATTATCCGGATAATTCAAGGAAATTTGAGGAAGTAAATGGGCTAATCATCGAAACCCATGAATGGGAAAGCTAATGGTACATCATCTTTGAACTTAAAATCAATGAAATAGCATGCTATTACTTCATGATTATAAGCCCAAATCTAATACACCATTAGTTTTCTGTGAGTTAAAT
>JADHTG010000073.1 GCA_016776505.1 Bacteroidota bacterium | reverse complement strand
AGTGCATTTATCCGGTGTCCTTTTTCCAGGAGTTGTCTGCAAAGATTGGCCCCGATATGACCATTGGCCCCGGTGATGGCTATTTTCATAGATGATATATGATATCAGATTTTTTTTTTCTTGCAAAGGCGCCTGGTTCGCAAAGTCTAAACTCAGCTAATTAAGGATAATAATCCCCAATTCCACTTTCTACTTTTCCCGAAGGGATGCCTTCGGCATTACTTTCTACTTTCTACTTTATACTTTTTACTTTTTACTTTTCCCAAGGGATGCCTTCGGCATTACTTTCTACTTTCTACTTTTTACTTTTTACTTCCATTTATAACCTGTCCCAATCAATGGATCAATGAATCGAAACTTGTTGAACTCCTTGTTTTCATTATCTTTCCACCAGGACTTGTATTTATCAGCAAAACGATCAAGCAAGGAGTCACTATCATTCACCTGGTAAAAAGAATCTGCACTTACAGGAACTGAATTCTGTGAAGGAAAGCGATCATACTTATCCATATCCTTTATTCCGAAAGATTTTCTGATAGATTCTATGCTCCACAGGGCAACAAAACCAAGCCTGTTCTCTCTTTGTGCATAGGATGATAAGGGATTCCTGGGAAAATTGTCAATAATGATCTTACTCTGGCTGATTTCGAGTAATTGAGGAATATCATCAGGGCTGAGAATGGGAATAAAAAAATGGTCATATTTGTTATCTGCAAGATAATCGATGTATTCGTCTACGCTTATGTACTCATCAAAGTCAGGTCCCTGGTGTTTCGCATATTCACCAGGGTTGCAACAATAAAAAGAGAGTGAAAGAAAAGTGGCGATAATAATCAAATATTTCATTTTATTTCTTTTGATTTTTAATACAAATTTAAGTAGAAAGTTTTGTATTCTAATGAAAGCTAAAATTCAGGAGACTTTTCTTTATTAAAAGTTCCCAGCCTGCACTTAGTCGTTTCGGCAAGGCAGACAGGAGATGCTGCGCTTAATTCTTGAAATAGCCTGAGAAGATAAAGCAGGTATTACAAATTCTCCTCGATGAATTTTGTCATTTTATTGAATAAGTGGTAACGTGTATATCCACCAAAAATACTATGGTTTTTATTTGGATAGATATGCATGTTGAATTCCTTGTTGGCATGGTTTAATGCATTCACCATTTCAATGGTATTTTGTATATGCACATTGTCATCTGCGGTTCCGTGAATGATCAGGTATTTTCCCTTCAGATCCTTCACAAAATGAATAGGGGAATTTTCGTCATAACCTTCCGCATTATCCTGTGGTTTCCTAAGGAAACGCTCTGTATAAATATTATCATAGTAACGCCAGTTGGTTACAGGAGCTATTGCTATGGCCATTTTAAATACGTCATTTCCTTTTAATAGTGCTAGCGATGACAGGTATCCGCCATAACTCCAGCCTTGTATTCCTATACGACTGCTTTCAACATATGGCAGTGCAGCCAGGTATTTTCCGGCTTCAATCTGGTCGATGGTCTCCAGTTTTCCTAATTGCAAATAAGTCGATTTTTTAAATTCTTCCCCCCTGTAACCGGTTCCCCTGTTATCGACTGATGCAACAATATACCCTTTAGAAGCCAGGAATTGATAATACAAATCAAGGTAGTCCCATCGATTGTTCACAGTATTGCTGCCAGGTCCGCCATAACAAGACATAAAAACCGGATATTTCTTTTTCTTTTTGAAATTATATGGTTTGATCATCCATCCATTTAGCTCAACTCCTTCAGAAGTTTTGAAAGTGAAAAATTCCTTTTTTGTGATTCGATAAGGTTTCATCTTCTCAAGCAGTGCTGAATTATCTTCCAATACACGGATTTCTTTTCCATCTGCATCACATAATGTGGTAACAGGAGGGGTGTTTGCATTCGACCAGGTATTAATGAAATAATTAAAGGATGAGCTGAAATTCGTGTTATTAATTCCATTGTTTTTACCAATGTTTTTCTTCCCTTTTCCATCCAGCCCGATTACATACAGGTCTCTTTGTGTCGGAGAGCTTTCAGCCGATGTAAAATACACCAGCTTTTTAATTTCATCGATGCCATGAAAATCGACCACCTCCCAGTTTCCTTTTGTTATTTGAGTGATAAGCTGACCTTCTAAATCATACAGATACAGATGGTTGTAGCCATCTTTTTCACTGCTCCAGATGAAATGTTTTTTGTCTTTCAGAAATGTTAGATCATCTGTAATATCGATGTAATATTTATTCTCTTCATTTAACATGACACGAGAAACACCTGTCCGGGCATCTGCTATTAAAAGTTCCAGTTTATTCTGAAGCCGGTTGAGCCGGGTGATGCATAACTTATCAGCTTCCCTGGTCCATTTAATCCTGGGGATATACTGGTCAGTTTCCTCGCCAACATCCATTATGACATCCTGTTGAGTTTCCAGATTATATACATGAACACTGACCACAGAGTTGTCCTCACCCGCTTTCGGGTATTTGTATTTGTAAAGCTCAGGATATAGTTCACCATACATCGTCATCGACCATTCTTTGACATTAGTTTCATTGAATTTCATATACGCAATGAACTGGTTATCAGGTGACCAGAAAAAGCCTTTAGAGAAACTGAACTCTTCTTCATAAACCCAATCCGGAGCTCCATTAATGATGTGGTTCACTTCTCCATCCCTGGTGATCTGTGTTTCAAGACCAGTGATCAGATCATAGTAAAAAATATTATTGTTTCTTACGTATGCGATTTTATTTCCGTCAGGAGAGAAATCAGCCAGGCTTTGTTTGCTATCTCTTGAAATATCAATCAGCTTTTCTGCTTCCATATCCCAGACATGGTATCTGGCTATATAGGAATGCCGGTATATGGCCTGCCGATCAGAAGATAATAGTACTTTATTTTCTGCCTTATTGAATGTATAGTTTTGAAAATCAATACCCAATTTTTCCCCTTCCACCAGTGTATTTACTAATTCCCCGCTTTCATAGCTGTATTTATTAATGTTTTTATCCTCCCGCATGCTGTAATGCAGTCCGTCATTCATAGATCGCAAACCCTGGAAAAATTTTGGATAAAAGGTAAAATTTACCCAAACATCTTCCAGAGTCACATCTTTAACCGGACGATCTTCAATTTTACTCACAGGCTGGGCCTGGCTGCGCATGCTGAACGCTAAAGAGCTAAGAAGTACAATACTAAATAATGCCTGTATCTTTAAATTTTTTCCCATGTCATTCAAATTTTTGGCATTCAACCGAATGATTAAAAAACCCCGACTAAGGGAGCCAGGGTTTTTTTGATATATGTTTAATATGACTATTCAACGATCAGTTTGGCAGAAATATTTTCTCCGTTTACATTAATTCTCAAAATGTAAGCCCCAGATTTCAACTCCGCTGACTGGATAGTTAAATAATGGGTTCCAGCTACTAATTCCGTGAAGCTTTCGCTGTACACATTTTTACCAACTAAATCATAAATATCTAAAGTCAGATCGGATGTATTTGGCAGATCAAGGCTCAGCGTGGTCTCCACACTAAACGGATTTGGATAAATCCCATTTAAAACAGATTTGCCTGTTGGATTTTCCTGAATTCCAACTCCACCACCAGGACCGATCACATCATTCAGGATATCCTGAACAGGCACTTTCATGTAGAATTCATAATTAATAGTTGGAAAATCATTGTTCTGGACTTCAGTACCCGGTTCCTCATCTTCCTGGAACACAATATGAAGGTAATCATCCACATTTCTGGCTACATTGGCAAACACATCTTCCATTTCCGGATTATCGCTTAAATTCTGCGGATCTGCCCATGCTGTTCCACCGTTTGTAGAATAAGTAACATACACATCCCTGTAATTTTCCCCGTTTACGGGTGAAATAGCATATTCTACCGGTGCGCTGAAAATCAAGAATATATTTCCATCATCATCTATAGTAAACTGGGGCATGGTAACCAATGCAGTTGAGCCATACCGACCACCTTGAACGATCGTTCCATCCCATGTGGGTCTTTCGATCTCTGTGAAACCACTCATATCCCTGTCGTAGACATGTGCGGTAGGAATAACACCCATGTTTTCATATGCATTGAATGTTTCCCATCTTCCGCTTACATAATCGACTACTTCCACGATAAATGAATCCAGGGAAATCACTTTATCAGGTACTACGAGACTGGAATCTGTCGGCATGCCGGTTAAAGTGTCCCACAAATAAGTATAGTAGGTTGGCCATCCGGTCACAGTGGTGGCGGTAAATGGATTGTTGATGTCATCGTAGGTGGTGATGGTCATTGGTTGTTTTGCTGTTTTAGAGACTGTTGTGTCAGCGGTATTGAACGTATAATTCCAGGATGTATCCGTCATATATGCAATCAGTTCAGTAATTTCTCCATCTACCCATAAACGGTAAACAGTGGTGTCTTTGTAAAATGTATCGTATACCATGGCAGAGTCTAAACTGGCAATATCATTAAAATACATCAAACCATTTGAAGTTCCTGTATACCAGAATGTGCCCGGATCAGCAGCCGGATCATAAGTAAATCCTACAGTTACTCCATAGGCCACATGACACACATCATTGTCATCAATAATCACATTAATGGATCCGTCACCATACCAGAATGCATTGGTATCACCAAGAAATTCAGGAACAGGTAATTCAAAATCCTCAATGACTATCATTTCCCATGTGCTTCCGTAATCTACTGATTTCCACAAGATGACATCACTGATTCGTTGTCCAAGAGCAACTGCTACCACATTGTCTTTTGCATCAATGGAGTAGTTATCACCATTACCAAAAGTAAATCTGCTGTCGTCATAGCCAGGTAAAGTCACTTTATCTTCCAGCCAGGTTTCCGTAAGTAAATTGTACCTTGAATATACAAGAGGACGCTTTACCCCGTTTTTAACAACCAGGGTATCGCTGTAGTTACCCACAATGTATAAATAGTCACCAGTATGTGCTATGCGAGCCCAAATAGGTCCGCTTCCTTTGTCTTTTGAAGTTTCAGTCCAAGTGGTGGAGCCAATTCCTTCATTCACATTCAATGAATATCCTCCCGATCCACCACCAGCTTCTGCATAATGAGAAACAACAAATTCCTTTAAGTTGGCGCCATCATTGAAGTAGATAATGTTTGGCCATCCGGACCGGAAAGTTTCCAGCCTGTCCTCGATTTCACCCAGCCAGCTGCTACCGTCAAAGTGGTTGTAGCCGGTACCGCGTGTATTCCATGGATTTACATCCGGAGATGTAGTGAATACGGTTGATAATTTACCATCATCATACAGTATGGTTCTGCGGGCAATAGATGAATTAGTTTGCAGTCCATATTGACTTCTACCAATTAAGGTTCTTGAATAACGTGAGTTTGCCGCATTTAATTTATAATCAGGAGCCTCCGTTGCTTTGTGCACAATAGAGTGTTGAGGAATATTGTCCTGAGTTAAATCACCGACTATGAATGCTTTAACATGTGCATTTTTTTCAGAATAATCTTTTGGTGTGGGAACATTTTGAGCATTAGCCATAAATGCCCCAAGCACAAATAATAATAATAATTTTTTCATTTGATATAATTTTTATTAAGGTATGATTCTTAAAATATAGAAGTGCGAATTTATAGGAATAATAAGGATTGTGGAAATTTTTTTAGCTATTAAAATATGTGATTCAGTGAATTGTATAATATTAAAGATTTGAAGTAAGTAACAGATCGATTGCTTTGCTGTTTAAATTAAATATACTTCCAAGGTACATATTGGTCAGTATGCCTCGATATATGTAAATCCCGTTCCTTGCAAATGGCATTTCCCACAAATAATTATCTATCGTACTGCTTTCACTTAAATCTTTTAAAATGGGCGCTAAAATATTACTTAATGCAACAGATGCCGTTCCTGGTACAATGGAAGGGACGTTTGGGACACAATAATGAATGACGCCATGCCGGATAAAACTGGGTTTGTCTAAATTGGTGACCTGGGATGTTTCAAAGCATCCACCCTGGTCAATACTGATATCAATAAGTACGGAATTTTCTTTCATTCCCATAACCATATCTTCCGTTACAACGCATGGGGTACGGCCATTAAAAGGTCGCAGTGCGCCAATGGCCACGTCTGCCTGCAACAATTCTTTGGCCAGCACATCTGGTTGAATGATGGAGTTAAAAACATGCTGGGCATTAAAAGTTCTGAGCCTTCTGAGCTTATACAATGAATTATCAAAAACCTTCACTTCTGCACCCAGGGCAAGAGCTGTTCTTGCCGCGAACTGGCCGACTGTTCCTGCACCAAGAATAACCATCTTGATGGAAGGTACTCCTGTAATACCTCCAAATAACAAACCACTTCCCTCTTTCCCTGCCAGGTAATCAGCAGCAATAAAAATGGATGCTTTACCGGCAATTTCACTCATGGAATGAATGATAGGCAATATGCCTGAATTATCTTTAACATATTCAAATGCTATAGCTGTGATTTTTTTATCGAGTAAAGCCAGAACATGTTCCGACTCCAGGTGGGGAAGGTTTAAAGCAGATATCAATATCTGGCCTTTTTTCATTAATGCAATTTCATCAGTTGATGGAAAAGCAATTTTCAGTAGAATATCGGTCTGATACACTTCCTTTTTATCTGAAGAAATAACGGCACCAGCTTCGCTATACTCATTGTCCGAGAACCTGGACTCCAGTCCGGCACCGGATTCAACCATAATTTCATAACCATGGTAGGCCAGCATCTTAACTGCGGATGGTGTAATAGCAACACGATGCTCCTTAAATGTATCTTCTTTTGGAACACCTAATGAAAATGACTTCTGATCTTTTCCTTTTTTCAGCATCACTTCTTTAGGCAGCGTGCTTGCCTTTTTTGCCAGATCATAAAAATCATCTTTCTTAATTTTTTCCATCATGAATTATTAAGGAATAAAAAGGAGTTTAAAATTACGTAAAAAAAGGCAATTACATATTACAATTATGAACATTAAATCCTCCCTTCATTCACATTGGTATGTTCTGTAACCCACTTCATCCATGTGAATAAAAAGTTTCATAAAATGTGGAGGTAACAACTCTTCAATTTTTTCCGGCCATTCAATGAGTACATAGTCATCCGAATAAAAATATTCCTCGAAGCCCAGTTCATAAAGTTCTTCTTTGGATTTTAATCGGTAAAAATCAAAATGATTCACTTTTACTTCTCCTTGATATTCATTTAAAATAGTAAAAGTAGGACTGTCCACCATTTCGTCAATTCCCAATTGCAGGCATATTTCCTTGATCAGGGTGGTCTTCCCTGAACCCAGATCCCCGAAAATGGCTATTTTCCTGGATCTGCAATTTTTTATGATGTTCTTAGCGATGGCGGGAATTTCATTCAAACTACTACTTGTCCAGGAAGAAGCCATAGGATCTCATTTGATCACAAAGTTAATTTTCAATATTGATTATTACTACTGATTTAATCAACATCATTAATGCTTCATTGAGTTGGAGGAAGAGGAAACCAGCTGATCTCAAAATGGATGTGAGCTGTACCTTAATTTTTTGATTTGGATATATCTGACTGAATGGCCTCCATTATCGTGTTTGCAACCACCTGTTGTCCCGCCTTATTCAGGTGATCATCCAGAATATAATATTCATTTTTGGTCAAAGAAGAAGAGAAATCCAATAAAATAATCCGATCCTGATAAGTTGAATATTCCTCTTTATTCAATTCCTTTTTTATTCCTTCTATAAAGTCGGCTTCAGAGTTTCTTGAGTTTATGCTAAACAAAATGATCTTGACTTGCTCAGCTAAACTCTTTGAGTGGGCGAGTACATTCATAAAAAAGGAAGCTTCATCCACAGCTACTTCTTCAGGGATGTTGTTATCCTTGAGCCTGCCCCTGATGCGACTGCCTGCAATGGATGATATTTCAACCAGGTGTTTGAATGGATAATATCTGCTGCTTTTAGCATGCGCAAGGCAAATGTCATCATAACTTTCCCTGCTGGAGATCCTTAATTGGTTATTGTTTTCTGAAAAAGATTTATTTTCTTCATAATCGTTAGGACAGTATTGAACAATTAAATACTGCAGACAGCGGGTATTTAATTGATCCAGCAATTTAAACTCCCTGGCAGTTCCATAGGAAGATACAGCTGCGTTCAATAGGGAAAATTTTAACTCAGTTTCAATTATGCTGGCAAAAGTATGATCCTGCTCAACCCCCCATCCCATAGCATGAGAGTCACCCAATAAAATGGCAAAAGGACAATCCAAAGACTCTTCATCATCCCTGACACCCAATTTATTGACATCAAAATCAGTGTCGAATTCCCGGCTTGAAAATCGGAAATGTCCTGGTTTTAATTTGTAGTAGAGAGTGCTGTCATAAACTGCGGTTTCCGTCTTGTATTGGATAAATTCCCTGTCATGAAACATATAATACTCCCTGAAAATTGAAATCAGGGATGAAGGAATATAGGCTGGCTTTGACAATAAAAATACAATGGAGATTTCAACAATTACAAAGAATAGGATAACAACAATTACATTGAACAATATGTAATTTAATTTCTTAAGTTTCATAGAATTTACATGGAGCAAAAAATTGAAAGCCTCTTTTAGAATGGATTATTTTAACATATCTTATCATATTTCAATTAGCCTTTGAAAATCATTTCATTTATTCTCGAATACAATTACAGGGACCAGCATTTCTTCCAGGGATATGCCCCCATGCTGAAAGGTATTTTCGTAGAAATTGGCAAAATGATTATAATTATTTGGATAAATGAAATAATAATCTTCACGTGCAAAAATGTAGGATGAACTTAAATTCGGTTGAGGAAGTCTGGCCCGGCCAGGATTTTTAATATGTAATACTTCCTTCGGATTAAAATTCAGATTTTTCCCCTGTTTGTAACGCAGGTTGGCAGTAGAGTTTTTGTCTCCCACTACCCGGGATGGTTTCTTCACCCGGATAGAGCCATGATCTGTGGTCAGGACCACATAGCAATCCGTTTTGGCAATTTCATTCAGTGCTTCATATAAATGAGAATGCTTAAACCAGGAATAAGTCAAGGACCTGTAAGCAGTTTCATCCTCTGCCAATTCTTTGATAATTTCCATTTCAGTGCGTACATGAGACAGCAGATCAATGAAATTGTAAATGATGACATTCAGGTCTTCATTCGTGTTTTTGATAGTTTCAGGAAGTCTTTTACCAGCATCCAGCGAGGTGATCTTTAAGTAAGATATTTTCGCAATTTTTCTTAAGCGTTTAAGATAATCGACAATGAAATCATATTCAAATTGATTTTTTGATCCTTTTTCATCATCAAAAATCCATTTTCCCGGATAGTTTTTTTCAATTTCAGACGGCATGAATCCTGAAAAAATAGAATTCCTGGCATAACTGGTTGCAGTGGGTAATATGCTATAATATAAATCCTCGTCTTTTAATTTGAATTTTTCAGTCATCAATGGCTGGATAATTTTCCACTGGTCAAACCTGAAATTATCGATCAGAATAAAATATACCGGTTTTCCCCTGTTTACTAAGGGAAGCACTTTACGCACAAGTAATTTGTTAGACATTAATGGGGAGTTCTCCGGATTGTCCAACCAGTCCTGGTAATTTTCCTGGATGAATTTAAAGAAATTGCTGTTTGCTTCTGCTTTCTGGTTGATTAATATTTCTTTCAAATTAGTATCCTGCGATTTTTCCAATTCCAGTTCCCATCTCAGTATCTCTTTATATAAATTCTTCCAGCCTTCAACACTTAGCTTATCGTTCAGCATCATCGACAATTCTCTGAAATCCTGCTGATACAGGCTGGTTATTTTTTCACTGACCAGGCGCTTGGTATCTACATGTTTTTTGACAGTCAGCCAAAGTTGTTTTGGATTCACAGGCTTGATCAGGTAATCAGAGATCTGGGACCCGATGGCGTCATCCATTACATATTCATCCTCGGTTTTGGTTACCATCACCACCGGTATATCGGGGAGGAATTTTTTGATGGCGATCAATGCTTCCAATCCACTGATACCAGGCATCTTCTCATCCAGGAAAATGATATTGAATTCCTGCTTTTGAGCTTCTACAATGGCATCATTTCCACTCATCACAGCCACTACTTCATAACCTTTTTGCTCCAGGAAAATAATGTGTGGTTTGAGCAAGTCTATTTCATCATCCGCCCAAAGTATTTTAATTTTGTTCATATTTGTTTTACAATTAAATACGTTTCTTATCATTAACAAAATTATACAGGATTTATTTCAAGTCGATGAAGATTAAAATACTTAATGATCCCGTTGCTGGTTTTATCCGGCTTTCTGATCCTTTATTATTGGAAATAATTGATCATCCAGACTTTCAAAGATTGAGACGAATTAAGCAATTAGGCCTGACTGACATGGTTTTTCCAGGTGCTACTCATTCCCGCTTTCAACACACCCTGGGGGCTTTTCAGCTTTTATCTGAAACCCTGGAAATTTTAAAATTAAAAGATGTTGAAATTTCTGATGAAGAACAAAGAAGTGTGTTAATTTCCATTTTAATGCATGACATCGGTCATGGTCCGTTTTCGCATGCATTGGAAAATACGCTGGTTGAGCAGGTGGATCATGAGCATTTGTCTTTGAATTTTATGCAGCATTTCAATCTTATTTTTAAGGGACAGCTGGATTTAGCGATTCAAATATTTCAAAATAAATACCACAGGAAATTCTTCCACCAGTTAATTTCAAGCCAGCTGGATATGGACAGGCTGGATTATTTAAGAAGGGATAGCTTTTATGCAGGGGTTCCTGAGGGAATGATAGGCTCTGAGCGCCTGATAAGAATGATGAATGTAGAGAAAGATGAGCTGGTCATAGAGTCAAAAGGTCTTTATTCATTAGAGAATTTTTTGCTGGCACGTCGATCTATGTATTGGCAGGTGTATCTTCATAAAACAGTGGTTGCTGCAGAAATGATGTTGGTAAGAGTACTGGAACGTGCAAGGGAATTGGCTAAATCAGGAAAAGAAATTTCAGCCAGCCAAAACCTGGACTTTTTCCTGCACAATGAGCTGAAAATGGACGACTTCAATAATCCTAAAGTTTTAGATAAATTTGCAGACCTGGATGATGCCGATATTTTGCATGCCATTAAAGGATGGTGCCGTCATCCGGATATCGTATTGGCAACACTTAGTAAAGGGATCATTGACAGGAAACTGTTGAAAATTGAATTGGCAAACAAACCTTTCAGCAACAAACAGCTGTTAGATAGTAAAGAAAATGTAATCCGTAAATTAAAGATCAGTGAAAAGGAAGCTGGTTATTTTGTATTTTCAGATTCCATGCAGAACACTCTTTACGATATGCATGGTGAAAAAATTAACGTATTAATGAGTGATGGTAAAATGACAGATATCAGTTCAGCATCCAGTGGATTTAATCTTTCATTATTGATAGAACCCATCCAAAGATTTTACTTTTGCTATCCTAAAAATTAAACAGAATAATCTGAAATGAACATAAGCCTGGCAGAAATAGCCAAAATAACGAATGGGAAAATTAAGCAAGAAGTAAAACAGGATATCCTGATCACTCATATCTCCACACTGGAGGATGCGCGTAAGGGAGGACTTTCTTTTTTGCACCTGGCAAAATACCATCCTGCCATATACAAAACAAAAGCTTCCGCAGTATTGGTGGAGGAGGAATTTAAGGCTGAAAAAAAAATAAATGCCATCCTGATCCATGTAAAGGATGTGTACACCAGCCTGATTAAGCTGCTCGAAATGTATGATCACAATGTACATAAAAAAGGAATAGAAGAACCTGTATTCATTGGCAGGGATGTGAAGTTATCGGAAGGAATTTACCTCGGTGCTTTTTCCTATATTTCAACACATGCCCAGATTGGAAAAAATATAAAGATCTACCCGAATTGTTTTATAGGTGAAGGAGTAAGTATTGGTGATAATACTGTTTTGTATGCTGGTGTCAAGATATACCACAATTGCAGGATTGGACGTAATTGCATCATACATTCAGGTGCTGTTATTGGAAGTGACGGTTTTGGTCAGTTGCCACAGGCTGATGGGAGTTATAAAAAGATCCCGCAAATAGGGAAAGTCATCATTCATGATGATGTGGAAATAGGAGCGAACACCACCATTGACAGGGCGACTATGGAGGCCACCATAATTCAAAAAGGGGTGAAGCTGGATAACCAGATACAGGTGGCCCATAATGTGGAGATTGGGGAGAATACAGTGATCGCTTCTCAATCAGGCGTATCCGGGTCAACGAAATTAGGAAAGCGTGTACTTGTAGGAGGACAGGTTGGTTTTGCAGGACACCTGGAGATTGCTGATGGAAATCAATTTGGAGCAAAAAGTGGCATCCCCGCTTCCATCAAAGAAAAAGATGGAAAGTGGTTTGGTACACCTGTCATGCCGGTCCATGATACTTTACGCCTGTATGCTATTTTTAAAAAAATGCCCGGATTATATCAAAAAATACATCAACAGGAAAAAATTTTGGAAGAATTGAAAAAACATCTCAAAAAATAACATGGAATTAAAGCAAAGAACCATCCTAAATTCTGTAAGTGTTTCCGGGGTGGGATTGCATACCGGAAAACGGGTAAATATAACCTTCAAACCTGCTGCAGAGAATCATGGATTTAAATTCCAGCGGATTGATCTGGATGACAAACCCATCATTGAAGCAGATGTCGACCTGGTAGTCAGTACTGACAGGGGAACAAAACTGGCCAGGAATGGAATTGAAGTGGGCACTGTGGAACATTGTCTTGCTGCCCTCGCAGGATTGAGCATTGACAATGTACTGATGGAATTGGACGGACCCGAAGTACCAATCATGGATGGATCGGCTGCTCATTTTGTGAAAGCAATCCGTGACGCGGGGATTAAAGAGCAAACTGCAGACAGGGAATATTTTGAAATATCATCCAATGTCTATTATTCCGATGATGATAACAATATAGAAATGATCGCCATGCCTCTGGACGGATTCCGCACCACAGTTATGATTGATTACAACTCACCGGTTTTGGGAAGTCAGCATGCCTCCATTACCCATATGAATGAATTTGAAGCGGAGATTGCAAAATGCAGAACTTTTTGCCTGTTGAACGAAATTGAAACGATGTTTAACAATAACCTCATCAAGGGGGGAGATGTCAATAATGCTATAGTGGTTGTTGACAGGCATGTACCTGAAGATGAACTGGACAGGCTGGCGAAAATGTTCAATAAAAATAAGAACGAGTTAAAAGTGGAAGAAGGGGGGATTTTAAATAATTTAGAACTTCATTATCACAATGAACCAGCCAGGCATAAATTACTTGATTTGTTAGGCGATTTAGCGCTGGTAGGGATGCCATTAAAAGCTCAGATCATGGCCGCTCGTTGTGGCCATACTTCGAATGTCGAGTTTGCGAAGAAAATCAAGAAAGCGATCAAGCTCTCAAAAGTTCAGAGTAAGAACAAAGCCCCGCATTATGATCCGAATGGCAGCATTGTTTATACTACTTCTGAAATAGAGAAACTCCTGCCGCACAGGCATCCATTTTTATTTGTAGATAAAATAATTGATCTCACGGAAAAGCAGGTAACCGGGATAAAAAATGTGACTTATGATGAATATTTTTTTAAGGGACATTTTCCTAACAATCCTGTTATGCCGGGTGTTTTGATGATAGAAGCGCTGGCCCAGTGCGGTGGTGTTTTGATTTTAACCGGTGTTCCTGACCCGGAGAATTATTCTACTTATTTTATGAAAATCGACAATGCCAAGTTTAAGGACATGGTTCTGCCCGGTGATACCCTGATTATGAGGTGCGAACTGACCCAGCCCATTCGCAGAGGAATTTGTGTAATGAAAGGACAGGCTTTTGTAGGTAGTAAACTGGTAGCAGAAGCAGACTTAATGGCTCAGATAGTTAAAGACGTATAATATGCATCAACCCTTATCTTATGTTCATCCGGGGGCGAAAGTAGCCCAAAATGTGGTAGTGGAACCATTTGTCAGCATTCACAATAATGTGGAAATCGATGAAGGTACATGGATTGGTCCTCATGTGACCATCATGGAAGGAGCACGTATCGGCAAAAACTGCCGTATTTTTCCGGGAAGTGTTATTTCGGCTATCCCACAGGACCTTAAATTCAATGGAGAAGATTCTCTTACCATCATTGGTAATAATGTGACTATCAGAGAATATTGCACCCTGAACAGGGGAACTGTGAACAGGCAGCAAACTGAAATAAAGGATAATGCGCTTTTAATGGCTTATGTGCATATTGCTCACGATTGTATCATCGGGCAGAATGCCATTTTATCTAATGCAGTGAATTTAGCAGGACATATTATTATTGGTGATTATGCTATAATAGGTGGCTTGTCAGCCGTTCACCAGTTTGTGAACATTGGTGCTCATACCATGATATCAGGTGGTTCACTGGTAAGAAAGGATATTCCTCCATTTACTAAAGCAGCTCGTGAACCTTTGTCTTATGTGGGAATCAATTCCATTGGCCTGAGAAGGCGTGGCTATTCTTCTAAAAAAATCAATGAAATACAGGATATCTACAGGATATTATATATCCGGGGATACAATACTACCCAGGCAGTGGAAATCATTGAAACGGAGTTTAAAGTAACCCAGGAAAGAGATGATATATTGAGTTTTATTCGCAAATCAGATCGTGGGGTGATGAGGGGCTATATTAAGAGGTAGCTGAAGGAATTGTTAAATTGCTTTGCAAACCGAAGCTTTAGTGAAGGAGAGTTTCGTCCCGGCAGTGTCTCTCACAGAGGACACTGATGTTTTGCTTGCCTGTCCCGGCAGTGTCTCTCGCAGAGGACACTGATGTTTTGCTTGCCTGTCCCGGCAGTGTCTCTCGCAGAGGACACTGAT
>JADHTG010000013.1 GCA_016776505.1 Bacteroidota bacterium | reverse complement strand
ATGGAAAAGTTTCCCAGGTAGTTTAATGATATTGCTTTGTATGCAAATGAATCCAGGTAATCTCTTGTTTCAATCAGGTAACCTATTGAACCAGCTTGTGAAATGATGAATTTAATGTTTTGTCCGTTTTCATCCAGTTGCAACATGTTCAATACTTCTTTCCCATCATACAAAAAAGCCTCATACATGTTTTCTGTTTGATCAACCAAATCTTCTTTGATGAATTCGAATTCTTCATAATAATCCTGGAGTTCTTCCAAGCTAAATTCTAATATTCTTTTCACCTTAAGTTCATTGTGCTCTAAAAAAACAGAATCAACAAAAAACCTGTCCATTTTATCTGAAGTATAGGCAATCTTATGATTAATAAAGTTCCCTCTTACCAGTTTTCCTTTAATCTCAAGTTTCTCCTCCAGGGTATTTGCATCCAGAAAATGAATGGCATTCCTGCTTTCTGATATAATATATTCAGCTCCATTTGTTATAATGACCTCAGAAGTAAGCGAATACAAAGTGAATTTAGAAGGAATGGTATTGTCTGCCCTGACAATCAATTTGCATCTGTTTTTATCTCGTAACAGGTCTACATAAAAAACCCAGTTATTTACTGAAATTAAAATAATCTTACCAGCTTCATCAGTAAACGCCATACTTGTAATAATATCTTGTGTGGTAAGGGAAGCCAGTTCCACTTTGGATTCTGCATCGAACAGCTTAACTTTAGAATCCAGGGTGGCAACCAATAAGTATCTTTCATCCGGACTATAACAGAAGGAGGTTATATTAGCAGATAAACCCGATTGAACAATGATTTCAGGTTGCTGGGCATCAGCAAAAAGCGATCCTGAAAACAATAAAATGAATGAAATAAGAGTTGATTTCAGCCTGGTATTATAAAAAGAATATGGTGATTGCCACATGATAACTTAATATCTCCAAAATGGTAATATCGTATTAATGAATATCAAAAATACAGAATATGTAAAGATTTTATTATTGCCATTTTGTTTTGGCAACTATTAAGGCCACAGCATAATGCTCTTACAATAGTTTAGGTGCTAAAAACAAATTTTCCAACTTTTCATTCAGCTCGTCAAAATCAGGACCAAATTAAAGATTTGAATGATCTTATTTTTTCTATTTTTGCGCCACAATAAATTACTAAAAAATAGAGGGAAGGAAAAGGAATTGTTATGTCAAAGATAGAAGTATTGAATCTGATAGGAAACACACCCATGTTGCATTTAAAAACCCTTGATCCCAAACCGGGTGTAGAGATACATGCAAAACTCGAGTTTATGAATCCCACAGGATCTGTAAAGGACCGAATCATAGCATACATGGTTCAAAAAGGTATAGATGCAGGTAAAATCAATGATAATACAACACTAGTAGAAGGGAGTTCAGGTAATACAGGAGCCTCTGTTTCTATGATTGCTTCCAGCATGGGACTAAAATCAATTCTTTTTGTTCCTGATAAATGCAGTGATGAAAAGATCGCAATAATTAAATCTTACGGTGCAGAAGTGATCGTTAAGCCTGCTTCTGCTCCTGTAGATTCTGATGAAGAATATGGAAATGCAGCTGCAAAAAAAGCGAGAGAGAATACGGACTTTTATCATATTGATCAGTATAACAGCCAGTTAAATCCTGAAGCCCATTATATGACATTAGGTAAGGAGATCTGGGATGACATGAACGGGCAGATCGATGCATTTGTCGCTACCGCATCTACAGGTGGAACCATATCCGGGATTGCTAAACGATTAAAAGAAAATGACCCAAATGTAAAAATTATCCTGGCAGATCCGGAAGGATCTGTTTATAAACCTTATTTTGAAGGTAAAGAAGATTATATGTCATACAAAAAACCCTTTAAAGTAGAGGGAGCAGGTAAGGGAGCACTTGTTAAAGCAATGAATTTTGACCTGCTGGATGAAGCGATCTCATTTAATGATGAAAATGCAATACGTATGGTACATCGCCTTGCCCGCCAGGAGGGGCTGATGGTAGGTGGTTCCAGCGGAGGGAATGTTTGGGCTGCTTTAGAAGTTGCAAAGGGAATGGAAACACCTGCTAAAATAGTAACTGTTTTGCCTGACAGCGGTTTTAAATATATGAGCAAAATATTTAATCCCAAATGGCTTAATGAAATAGGCCTTGGACATCTTGCTGCGGAAAATTGAATGTTTAAGATACACCTACCACTTCCTCTTTCGTCTTGGTGGCAGCACCACTTAGCTTCTGATGCATTGCCCTGGCAGCGATTCTTCCAGCTCCCATTGCTTCAATAACTGTTGCTGAACCTGTGACAATATCTCCTCCGGCATAAACATTGGGTATTGAAGTTTCCATAGTCTCTTCATTCACAACTATGTAACCTCTTTTATCTCGTTTCAAATTGGGAGTGGTTTGGAAAATAACCGGGTTGGGCCCAGTTCCCACAGCCACTATCACCATATCTATATCCATGGTAAAATTAGAGTTCTCCAAGGGCACTGGCCTTCTTCTACCGGATGAATCCGGTTCACCCAATTCCATCTGAATGCATTCCATTGCTTTGACAGCAGCTCTGTCATTCCCAAAGTAGCGGATAGGGCTGGTAAGTAGTTTGAAGTTAATTCCTTCTTCTTCTGCATGGTGAATTTCTTCAATCCTGGCAGGTAATTCAGTGCGCGACCTGCGATAAACTATGGTGACTTCCTTGGCTCCGGTTCGTATTGCAGTTCTGGCACAATCCATGGCTACATTTCCACCACCAATAACAGCTACTTTATTTCCAATTGGCTTAGGTGTGTCATATTCTGGAAATTTATATGCTTTCATCAAATTCATCCTGGTCAGGTATTCGTTGGAAGAAAATACATTACCCAGGTATTCGCCTTCAAGATCCATAAACCAGGGCAATCCTGCACCCACACCAATGAAAATCCCATCAAAGTTTTCAAGAAGCTCGTCTACCGTGAGGGTTTGACCAATGACGTGATTCAGCTCGAGGCGAACACCCATTTTTTTCAGATAGTCTATTTCAAAATTTACAATTGACTTTGGTAACCTGAATTCCGGAATGCCATAAGTCAGCACACCTCCTGCTTCGTGCAGGGCCTCAAACATGGTGACATTATAACCTAAAAGTTGCATATCTGCTGCCACCGTAAGGCCTCCGGGACCTGATCCAACAACAGCAATTTTCTTATTGGTCTTTGAACCAATGTGAGGCATACTAACAAGATCCATTTTCCTTTCATAGTCAGCAACAAACCTTTCAAGTCGTCCAATGGCTACGGGTTCCTCTTTAACACCTACTATACATAACTCTTCACATTGGGATTCCTGTGGACAAACCCTGCCACAAACGGCTGGTAAAACATTGGTCTCCTTAATTTTTTTAGCTGCTTCATCGAATTTTTCTTCAGAAATTAAGGCTATGAAACTTGGTATATCAATATTTACGGGGCATCCATCTACGCATTTAGGATTTTTACATTGTAAGCATCTTTCAGCTTCAAGCATGGCTGTTTCTGTTGTATATCCATAGGGAACCTCATCAAAATTATGAACACGCATTTTAGGATCCTGCTCTGGCATTTCCTGGCGCTTGATTTTGGGTGTGATTTTCCTGATATCTGCCTTGGAAAGTCCATTCCATTGACATCCTGCTTTTGTGCACAAAGAGAATGGTATGAGCTTGGAATCTGCTGAAACTAGCATCTGGCCAATAGCAGAGCCGCATTCCTCGCATTTGGACTCTTCAGAAATCAGACTTTTATTACATTTTGGACAAATGAGATCTTCTAATTGGTCTCCATCCTTTACAGGGATAGAGAATTTCCTGTCAGATGCTTCTAAATAAGGACTGATCTCAACTTCCAAATCATTTTGTTTTATACTACTCTTAAATTTAGCCCATTTTTCACCTTTTGTATCTTTAATAAAACTCTGATGACAATGCGGACAATAGGTTTTAAGAAATGTTTTCGATTTCATGTTTTTAATATCTTCATGTGACATAATCTGAACGATTAATAGAGGTTATCGAATTGAAAATAATAAGGATTCCTTTTCATCCTGCTGATAGAGAGAATTTCGTTTTTCCAATTCGTCAAAATCGACTTTGTGTCCGTCAAAGTCAGGTCCGTCCACGCAGCAAAATTGTATTTTATCATCTACTGTAACACGACATCCCCCACACATACCTGTTCCATCAATCATCACTGGATTCAGGCTGACCATTGTTTTGATTTTATATTTTTCTGTGATCTTACACACAAAATGCATCATTTTGATAGGGCCAATTGTATAGATGAGTTTTATATCATCTCTTTCATCCAGGTATTTTTTCATAGGATCAGTTACAAAACCCTGGAGCCCATAACTTCCGTCATCGGTAGTAACCACTAACTCATCGCAGAATCCTGCCATCTCCTTCTCCAGGATTAACATGTCTTTGTCGCGGGCACCAATGATACCAATAACATAATTACCTGCATCTTTAAAAGCTTTTGCAACATGGTGTAAAATGGCAACTCCGGTTCCTCCACCTACCATAATAATAGTTCCTATTTTCTCCACATCAGCTGGTTTTCCCATTGGCCCGGCTACATCTTTGATCATATCTCCTACGTTTAATGATCTCATGAGTGCGGTGGTTTTTCCAACAACTTGAAAAATAATAGTGATAAATCCGGCAAATTCATCTTTATCGGCCACTGTTAATGGAATTCTTTCACCGGTATCATTGACTCGGAGTATAACAAATTGACCAGGTTTGACTTTTTTTGCAATATTAGGGGCAGCAATATCAAATCTGATAATGGTGCCTTTCGCCATTTCTTCTTTTTTGATTATTTGGAACATAAATATAACTTTAATTGGTGGATCCTGTTTAAGGAATATTTAATGCTCATTCTATAGCATCTTTAAGCTGTTTTTCAATCCTCATTTCGTTCCACGAATTTTCATTCTTAATTATTGAATCTGACTAAAATTTAATTATTGGTTTATTGCTAAAATGAATAATTTGGGATAATAAGCGGGAGGCACATTTCGGACATCTGAGATATGATGAAATAAAACTATTCATGTGCCTGTTTAAATCAATTTTATATTTAAATAATGAAGTTTATACAGTTTCGCAAGATATGTAAAAATTTTAATTCGCAAAATCGTTAACCGGAAATTTTGTCTGAGAGGGAATTCTCACTCTATTATTTAATTGGAACAGTTATTAAAAAGCAAATAAATAAGTGCATCTATTTTGCAATGAATTGTAGTAAGTGATCTGAAATAATTCTGTTTTTTAATAATATTATCAATACATTTTTTCACCCTTTAAGCAGCATCCTTCTTTAAGTGATAATTTTAAATAGGATAAGGATGAGATGATGATTGAAATATAATAAATAATTAACATGATTTATTCATCTCTTAAAACCTTCATTTTCTTATAAAATTTTTTATGTAGGTTTGAGTATAAATTCAAATTTGAAAAACGATTAATAATGAAACATTTGAAACACGGCCTGAGGATTAGCATTTTATTCCTTATAGTAACGCATTGCTTTGCACAGAAAGCGGAATTGACACTTGATGTGATTAATTCACGTACAAGTTATTTGCTCTATCCGGAATATGCACGCATGTACAAGGAAATGAAACAATTGCAATGGGTAACAGGAGAAGATGCTTATACTTATGTGAAAAAAATTGATATCAAAGATGCGAAAAAAGAGGTCATTTATAAGGGAGGCGTTAAATCCAAGGGACATGAAAAAATCCTACTGGACATGGATGGTTTCAATAAGTATTTTTACAGGGCCGGATACGATTCTCTGAAATCCTTCCCGAGTTTTTCCTGGCTGTCTCCAACAGAAATGAAATTTGTAATAGATGGCAAGCTTCTCATTTTTGATATCAAAAGTGGAAATGTGGTAATTGCCAATTGCTGCAAAGCGAATGCGCCAAATGCAGATATAGATCCAAATTCATTTTATATCGCTTTCACAAAAGACAATAACCTTTTTATTTCGATGAACAATAAAGAGCCCTACCAGGTAACCCATGATGAGGACGAGGGGATTGTAAATGGTCAGACTGTTCACCGCAATGAGTTCGGTATTCACAAAGGAACCTTCTGGTCACCAAAAGGAAATTACCTGGCTTTTTACAGGAAAGATGAGACCAAAGTTGGAAATTATCCAGTAATGAATATTTCAAAAACACCTGCTGAAGTAGATTTTGTAAAGTATCCGATGGCAGGTACAGCAAGTGAGGAAGTCACACTTGGTGTATTCAATGTGAAATCGAAAAAAACCATTTTTCTAAAAACAGGTGAACCCAGGGAACAGTACTTGACAAATGTCTGCTGGTCGCCTGACGAAAATTATATTTTCATCGCCGTATTGAACAGGTCCCAAAATCATATGAAACTGAACCAGTATAATGCAAAATCAGGTGACTTTATTAAAACACTCTTTGAAGAAAGAAACTTAAAATATGTTGAGCCTCAGGATCCCATGATTTTTTTTAAGAACAATCCCAATGAATTTTTATGGTTTAGCAGGAGAAATGGATATCACCAACTTTATCGCTACAATATGGATGGCGAACTCATTGAGCGGCTTACGGAAGGGAATGCAGATGTTTTAAGTTTTATTGGATTTAGTGCAGATGAAAAGCAAATCCGGTATATATCAGTTGATCCTGATTTCCCTTTGCTGCGACACGCGTATTCCACCAATATTGAAACAAAGGAAATCGTCAGGTTATCCACAGCTGATGGCTCACATAGAATAAAAACAAGTAGTTCGAAAGCCTATATGCTGGACATTTATTCCAGTCAGCTTATTCCAAACGAAGTGGCCTTGATAGATGGAAATGGAATGATCATCAAAAAGATCTATATAGGAAAAGATCCGCTGGCTAAGTATAAAACTGGAGAAATTAAAGTGGGGACGATACATGCAGAGGATGGTACTGAGCTGTACTACAGACTGATAAAACCTGCTGATTTTGATGCCTCTAAAAAATATCCAGTGGTTGTTTATGTTTATGGCGGACCACATGCCCAAATGATCACAAATACCTGGCAGAATGGAGCCAGCCTTTGGATGCAATATATGGCAAACCAGGGCTTTATTGTATTTACGGTTGACAACCGGGGTTCTGCAAACCGGGGACAGAAATTTGAACAGGTAATCTTTAGAAATTTAGGAAAGCTTGAGATAGATGATCAGATGAAAGGGATTGAATTTCTCAAGGGGATCAATTATGCAGATATGGACAGGATTGGAGTTCACGGCTGGAGTTATGGAGGATTTATGACGGCAAGCTTAATGTGTCGTCAGCCAGAAACTTTTAAAGTAGGTGTTTCCGGAGCTCCTGTAATCGATTGGTCTATGTACGAAATAATGTATGGAGAAAGGTATATGGATACACCAAAGGAAAATCCCAAGGGCTATGAAAGTGCCAGTGTATTAACCTATCTTAAAGACCTGAAAGGAAAGCTGCTGCTCGTTCATGGAACTTCAGATGTAACAGTTGTTTGGCAACATAGCCTGAAATTTATTGAACAATGCAATCATGCCGGGGTGCAGGTCGATTATTATGTGTATCCCGGGCATAAGCATGGAGTTCGTGGTGTTGACCGTGGTCATCTGGACGAAAAAATGGCCAGGTATTTTATTGATAATTTATAATATCAACATGAAACCTCATTGTGAGCGTAATGACTGAACAGGCATAAATGAAGCACTCTCCTGATGGGATTTCCGTTTTCAGCGAGTAGATTGTCTGCCTCCAGAAGCCAGGCTTCACCCGAAAAGCTTTCGGGATCGCAATAATGATTGAATGAAGAGTGCTGTCAAAAAGAAGCAATTCAACTAATGAATAATCCCTATTTCAATGGCTACAAAACCTATCTTCAATTGGAGAAAGGCTTATCAAAACACACGGTGGATGCCTACCTGAATGATTTCATTAAGCTCTTGCATTATCTTGGAGAAAAATATCCAAACTTCACAATAGAAAAAACAGATAAGATTAAACTTCGCAATTTCATTCTATGGATTAATGAAATGGGACTTTCGGCCCGGACACAGGCCCGAATTATGTCAGGAATACGAAATTTTTTCAGCTATTTGGTTGAGGAAAGGATTTTGGATAAAAATCCTGTTGATTTTATTGATTTGCCGAAGATTGGAAGAAAACTCCCGGTAGTGCTCAGCCTGGAAGAGATCAACAGCATGATTGAAATGATAGACCATTCGAGTCCTCAGGGGCAAAGAAACAGGTGCATGATTGAAGTTTTATACAGTTGTGGTTTGAGGGTAAGTGAACTTGTTAATCTGAAAAGATCGGGTTTATACCTGGACCAGGATTATATCAAAGTCATTGGAAAAGGAAATAAGGAACGTCTCGTGCCTATTGGAAGTGTAGCAAAAGAACATATTCTCCTTTATTCCCGGGAAGTAAGGAGCCACCAGGATATCAAAAAAGGTCAGGAGGAATTCCTTTTCTTGAATCGCAATGGAAGACAAATCAGCAGAGTGATGGTGTTTTATATCATAAAAGACCTGGCCGTCAGGGCTGGCATTCAAAAGACCATTAGTCCCCATACATTTCGACATTCATTTGCTACTCATCTTGTGGATGCAGGTGCTGACCTCAGAGCCGTCCAGGAAATGTTAGGTCATGTATCTATCACAACTACTGAAATTTATACCCATTTGGATTCTGCTTATTTGAAAGATACCATCATACAATTCCATCCAAGAGCCTGATCTTTATTCCATGCAGGGGCTGCCTTGCTTCACAATCATTATATCGATTATTTTTATATTTAGAATAGTTGATATTTAAATAAAAAAGAAGGGCAGTAAACCCATTTGAATAAATAGTCATAGTGCTGCCTAATGATTATTTTTCTGTTTAGAAATAAGTGAAACATCATTCTTTAAATATTTTATTCTTTATCTATTAATATAATATTAATCGAAAATATATGTTATTTTTCTTATATTTCTTTATTTGACATTTGAAAAAAATTGGTAAATTGGCCATTGTTACAAACTAGCCTCATTAAGCAAATTTGCTGGTTATCAAATAGTAATACGAAAAAGATAACAGCTTTTATTGTTTTAGATTTCCTTCTGGCTAAATAAATTCCAAAGCCAATAATTAATGAATGTGTGTAGCAGAAAGATAAATTGAATAAAAAAAATGAAAAAATCTATATATAGTGTCATTACCGGAACCGGAAACTATATCCCTTCCGAAATTAAAAGAAATGAAGATTTTTTGAGCCATGAATTTTATGACACGGATGGAACAAAATTATCAAAATCGAACCAGGAAATAATTGATAAGTTCCTGGAAATTACTACAATAGCTGAAAGAAGATATGTGACAGAAGATCTGGTTACTTCAGATATTGCCTTTTTTGCTGCATTGGATGCAATTAAATCCGCAAACATCGATAAAGAAGAATTGGATTACATCATTGTTGCACATAATTTTGGTGATGTCAACAGCAATACCAAAAAATCGGATATTGTTCCAAGCCTGGCTGCCAGGGTCAAGTTTAAGCTTGAGATAGAAAATCCAAATTGCATTGCATATGATCTCCCATTTGGTTGTCCCGGGTGGTTACAAGGCATTATTCAAGCTGACTATTTTATTAAATCCGGTGATGCCAAAAAGATTCTTGTGATCGGATCAGAAGTTTTGTCCAGGGTTTCCGATCCGCATGACAGGGACAGTATGTTGTATGCGGATGGTGCCGGTGCCACCATACTGGAAGCAAAAGAAAGTGATAAACCAATTGGTATTATTGCTCATAAAACACGGTCTGACACCTATTTATATTCTCAAATGTTGCATATGGATAAATCATACAATGTGAATGAGGACAATAAAAATGATATATTTCTCAAAATGAATGGGCGAAAGCTTTATCAATATGCCCTGGAAAAGGTGCCACAAGCTATTAAGGATTGCCTTGAGAAAAGTGCAATTCATATAAATAATATTAAAAAAGTATTAATTCACCAGGCAAACGGAAAAATGGATGATGCCATATTGAAAAGACTATATCGTTTATATGATATGGTGGAGATGCCTAAAAACATCATGCCTATGACCATAGAATGGTTGGGGAACTCATCCGTTGCTACAGTACCCACACTACTGGATCTTATTTTAAAAGGCAAAATGGCTTTGCACAACATTAAAAAAGGGGACACTCTTGTTTTTGCCTCAGTAGGAGCCGGAATGAATATCAATGCAATGGTTTACAAGGCTTAAACCTCTATCAGGGATTGCCAATTTTGTGGTAAGAGAATAAATAAAAATCTCTAATAATTCCTCTATCAGCATCATTTAGTATTTTAATTCTCATTAAAGTTCTATTAAATTCTAAAATCCTTTCACTATAACTGTGAATATTTTATTCGGTAAACTACTTCCATTCTGGTAGGGACTGGTATTTTGAATAATTAGAGCTAAATTGCGCTAAGTTAGGAACCAAAGAAGTAAATCATCTTTCCGGATCAGATTACGCAATTTGATAAAAAGGGAGTTTTGAATAAAACAATGGTTTGAATGATTATTAATAATCAATATTTCGGATATGCAAAAATATAAGGGTCAGAACATAAAGTATCTTCTGCTCTTCATATTAATAATTGGCTTTAACACACGGTTGATCTATTCACAAGACACCTTAAGTACTGATTGGGTGTTGATACAATCAAGTCCATTGACGAACGGAAATGCAGAAGCATGGGCCATAGGAACAGATCAAAGTGGGGGTTTGTTGTGGGGCGTAAATATGGACATGCCGGGTGTATTTGAATTTATGGATGCCTTGGTTTTCAAATTGGATGAAGATGGCAAACAGATATGGTTGGATACAGCTGTTAGCGGTACTTTTGCCCAACAAACCTATAACCTGAAAGTGACTGACAGCTTTGTTTATGCCGGAGGCAGGACATGTAGTTCGATTGGTACTGATAATTGCGACCTGCTGTTTTTTACAACAGATCTTCATAGCGGTGAAACGGGCTGGACTTTTGTGTGGGACCAGGGCTATGGCTATGAAGAAGTGGATGGGATTTCCCTTCATCCTGATGGCATATATTTAACTGGCTGGTCGGTGGGTAATGGCACCAAGGTGGATGTGCTTGTGATGAAAATAGATTATTCCGGCAAACTTATTTGGCAAAATACCTGGGGAGGAATCGGTGCCAGGGATGATCACCAGGATGGCCACATAGTGGTAGATGATTCCATGATTTATGTTTCAGGCTTGTATAATGGCACACCTAACCTGGGTTGGGAAGGCTCAGCCCTCTTAGCTAAATTCGATAAAAACAATGGAAATTTTGTTGACAGCCTGACTTACGGAAGACAGGACACATGGTCGAATGCGGAAAATGCATTAGGCATGACATCGGATGGAATTTTTCTTTATGTAACTGGTTATACAACTACTTCATTAAATAACTGGGATATTTTTGTAGGCAAATTTGATAAGAACCTCAACCAAATATGGTACAAAACCTGGGGAGGATCTTCGGATGCGGAATCTGCCCGCGCGATATCTGTTGTTTCAGATGGTTCCATATACATTGGTGGAACCACGAAAAGCTATGGCAATGGCAATTCAGATATGGTGCTTTTGAAATTCGACTCCTCCGGAAATCTGCAATGGTATAAAACCTGGGGAAAGAATTTAGACGATCATGCTTTGGATATTCATATTCATGGCAATCATTTGTATATGACAGGAAGGTCAAATTCTTTTCATCCAAACCAAAAATCAGATGCAGTTTTACTTAAAATAGAAATTGATTCTATAAGTGCTGTCCCGGAAAAACCGGAACAAGCAACAAACAACTATTATTTTTACCCCAATCCCATGACCCTTTCGTCCGAACTTCATTTCAATCCCACAGAAAAGGAAGCACATCAATTATTCATATATGATTTGACCGGCAAAAAGCGGTTAGAAATGGATCATATTACAAGTGGCAAAGTAAAAATAGAAAAGAAGGATTTTACAAGTGGTGTGTTTTTCTTTGAATTGTGGAACAGCAAGGGAAGAATCACAGCTGGAAAGCTGATAATCAAATAAATAAGCAATTTTGAAGCAACTGGTTTTATTTTTAGTTACACTGTTTATTGTATCTTGTAGTCAATCGGGAAAAAAAGAAAATTCTGATTCTGTTAAGGCTGTAATTAATGAATCTAATAATTTGGACTGGCTCCTTGGAAACTGGGAAAGAATAAATGAAAAGGAAGGAAGGAAATCCTTTGAACGCTGGTCGAAAATAAGTACAGATAAATACGAAGGCATAGGCTTTACTTTGCAAAATGCGGATACCGTATTTAGGGAACATCTGAAATTGATAAAATTAAATGAGGTGTGGAATTATGTCGCGATTGGAGTAAATCCTGAGCCTACTTATTTTCACTTTATTATACAAACGAGTGAAAGTTTTGTATGTGAAAACCTGGAAAATGATTTCCCCAAAAGAATAAGCTATCGTGTCGGGAAAGATAGCTTAATAGCAGTGATTTCAGATGATCAATCTGAAATTCCTTTTTATTTTAAGAAAAGCCTGCCAGCTAATGAAAGGTGAATAAACTGGGAACTGATAAAATTGTTTTTCCAGGCACTTAGTTCTTAATGCTACCATTTCAACAAGCAAATATTGTTTAATTTATTTTAAACAATTCAATGAAAAACTGCAGAAATCCATAAATTTGTGCTAATAAAAGACTTAATGATCAATAAATAATTAAAAAAAATGATGAGACCAATTAGACTATACTTTGCATGGATAGCGTTGATTTTATTTGCAAGTTGTGGTTCAAATAATTCAACGGATACAGTAATCACTGATGTGGATACAATCAATCAAATGGATGAAATTGAAGAAGCTGTAACTCCTCATTTGGAACCTGATTTTAATCATTTCTGGGAGGTTTTTGCTGAGAATTCCGGGGATATGGATTATGTAATGAGTAAAATAAATTTTCCTTATGCATATGCCAGTTACACCAATTCCATTGTGTCCAGGGATGATTTCTTAAATCCAGAAGTAGACAGAAGTCTTTTTCAATTTTTAAGTCAGCAAAGCAATTTAAAAATAGGTGCTTTTGAAGGTGCCAATATTAATGGGTATCTTCATGAAAATTTTACCAGCAGCTTTGGGAATCTGGAAAATATGTATGTGGTGGAAAGCAGTCCTGAACCCATAGGTTATTTGGCTTATTTCAGATTCAATGGAGAGGAATTCCAATTCATTGGTTGTGAATTGCTTGAGATTGCAGATTGAATCCATAAATTCGATTAGTTCCAAAAAACAATTTTGAGAAAATCCAATTCCCTGTAGGAAACACTGATTATAATGATATAAGTTGAAGTGTAGGGGTTTGTATTGTGAGCTTATAATTCCAACAGAGCATTCACAGGATTTTTACCCTCACTCAACATAAAACCTGGATTCTCCAGCATCTCAATAATTCTAACCAGGAAACTCACGGATTCCTTGCCATCCACAATCCGATGATCATAGCTAACAGCCAGGTTCATCATGGGTCGTAATTCTATTTTTCCATTTATACCGACTGGTCTTTCGATTATTTTGTGCATTCCCAATATGGCCACCTGTGGTGGATTAATGATAGGTGTGGAGAGCAGGGATCCAAAAACTCCTCCATTGGTAATAGTAAAGGTGCCACCTGTCATTTCCTCAATGGTGATCCTTTTATTTCTTGCTTTATCTGCCAAACTGAAAATTTCTTTTTCCAGTTCTGCGATGCTCAATATTTCTGCATTTCGAATAACAGGAACCATGAGTCCTTTAGGTGAACTCACAGCAATACCAATATCCATGAAATCGTGGTAAATAATTTTATCGTTTTCTATACTCGCATTGATCTCTGGAAATTCTGCTAAAGCAATGGATACAGCTTTTGTGAAAAAGCCCATAAATCCAAGTTTGATATGATGTTTTTCAATAAAGGCTTTTCCATATTTCTTGCGAATATCCATGATAGTAAGCATATCCACTTCATTGAAAGTAGTAAGCATTGCGCTCTCATTCTTGGATTTCACCAGGCGTTCTGCCAGTTTCTTGCGAAGTGTAGATATTTCCTCGCTATGTTCCTCACGACTTGCCTGCTTCTTAATTGGGGCATTAGAGGTAAAACTTTCCACATCTGATTTCGATATGCGCAGAATTTTATGTTTTACTAATTCATTCACGTCCAGACTTTTTTCCTGTATCATTTCATTGGCAACAGGAGAAATGCTCACTTTTAAGTCAGCGGATTCTACAGGAATTGTATCTAAACTTTTGGATTCGGGAGAACTCTTTTTTGGGGATTCCGTTTTCGCTTCCACTTTATTTTCTGATGCTGCAGGTGCTTTTTTCTTTCCTGATTTAGTAGGATCCACGCTGCAAACCACTTCACCAATCACTACTTTAGCACCTTCCTCAACCAACAGCTTTATTTCGCCGGCTTCTTCTGTGTTCAGCATGATGGTGGCTTTATCTGAATCAATTTCAGCAATTTCCTGGTCTTTTTCAACGTGATCACCATCCTGAACCAACCAACTCGAAAGCATTGCTTCAGAAATAGATTCACCTATTTGAGGAATTTTAATTTCAATGGCCATAAGATTTAGCTTTAGACTCTCAAGTTGCAAATTTAATACAATGATTGGGTTTTATATTCTGAGAACTAGTATGAAAACGTTTCATCCATGATTTTTTTATGTCGCGAATGATGATTTTTTGCTAAACCACCAGCAGGACTTCCACTTTCCATCCTGGCAAAGACCTGGAATCCAAATTCAGGAAGTTTTCTGCATATAAAGGGCCAGGGTCCCATATTTACAGGTTCTTCTTGTGCCCAGATCCATTTCTTCACTGCCTTGTATTTAAGCTGGATTGCCTTTAATTGTTTTGAAGCCAAAGGATATAGTTGTTCAAGCCGGATTATGGCTGTATTTTCAGATCCCCTGAGTGCTCTTTCTTCAACTAAATCATAATAGAATTTTCCTGAGCAAAATATGACTTTTTCAACTTGCTTCGGGGATGGATTATGATCATCAATTATTTCTTTGAATTTACCTTTACTTAATTCCTCCAGGCTGGATGTGCAATCAGGATGCCGCAGTAAACTTTTAGGAGTAAAAATGATCAATGGTTTTCTGAAGTCCCTGTGAATTTGTCTTCTAATAATATGGAAAAAATTTGCTGGAGTAGTACAATTAGCAATCTGCATATTATTGTTCCCGCAGAGGTTCAGGAATCTCTCAACCCTTGCACTTGAATGCTCAGGACCTTGTCCTTCATAGCCGTGAGGAAGCAGCAGAACCAGTCCATTCATTACTTTCCATTTCTCCTCAGCACTACTAATAAACTGATCGATAATGATTTGTGCACCATTGCCAAAATCTCCAAATTGTGCTTCCCAAATGGTCAGGTAATTCGGATTGACCATGGCATATCCATATTCATAACCCAATACGCCATATTCATTCAGTGGTGAGTTGTATATATCAAACCGGGCTTGGTCGTCAGCAATATGGTTTAAAGGAGTATAAGTTTCCATAGAATCTTCAACCCGGATAACTGCATGTCGATGAGAAAAAGTCCCTCGCTCTACATCCTGGCCACTAAACCTGATGGGAATTTTTTCAAGCAGCAAAGTAGCATAAGCCAGCAATTCACAAATAGCCCAGTCGAGTTTGACTCCTTTATCCAAAAGTTCCTGTCTTCGTTGGTTTAATCGAACTGATTTGCTGAAAAACTTTACATCTGAAGGCAATATATTCATTTTGTCGCCAAGCTCTTTGAGTTTATCAACAGGCACACCAGTTAGCGGAGAACTTTCAAAATCATCGTCCGTTGCTTTTTGCATATCCAGCCAGGCAGTCTGGAAAATAGGAGTGATGTGAGAAAGTCCCTTTTTCCTGGCCTCGGTGAGTCTGTCCATCAGCATTTCATCTAACTGGACCTTCATATCATCAAATTCTTCCTCTGTAATGAGTCCTTCCCGAATTAGTTTAGTAGCGTAAATCATCCTTGGATCAGGATGATTGGCAATTTCTTTATATAGTAAGGGTTGGGTGAATCGAGGTTCGTCACTTTCATTATGGCCATGCCTTCTATAACACAGCAGGTCAATATATACGTCATTCTTAAACTTCTGCCGATAATCCATGGCCATTTCAACCGTACGCATTAAAGCCTCAGGATCATCCCCATTTACATGAAAAACGGGTGATAGAGTTGTTTTTGCTACATCTGTGCAATAGGTGCTGGAACGACCGTCTAAATAATCAGTAGTGAATCCGACCTGGTTATTTATCACGAGATGAATGGTCCCACCGGTACGGTAACCTATTAATTTTGACATTTGAACCACCTCATACATCACTCCCTGGCCTGCAATAGCAGCATCTCCATGGATGAGAATAGGAGCAATGTTTTGATACTTTCCTTTGTATTTATGATCAATTTTAGCACGAACAATTCCTTCAACAACCGGATTAACTGCTTCTAAATGAGAAGGATTTGGAGACAAGCTGATGTGAACAATATTCCCTTTTCGAGTAATGATATCCACTGAATAACCTAAATGGTATTTGACATCGCCTAATGCTAAATTGTCTTCATAATCTTTCCCTTCAAACTCCGAAAAAATATCCTGGTATGATTTGTTTAAAACATTGGCTAACACATTTAAACGGCCACGATGCGGCATCCCAACAACAAATTCCTTGATTCCGGAATTGGCTCCTCTTTCAATGATGGCATCAAGAGCAGGAATGAGAGATTCAGCACCCTCGAGAGAAAATCGTTTTTGCCCCTGGTATTTTTTTTGAAGAAACTGTTCAAATCCAACTGCCTGATTAAGTTTGAACAAAATGTGTCTTTTGATATGAGGTGCAAAATGAACAGCATTCCTGTTAGTTTCCAGGTTTTCTTTAAGCCAGTTGAGTTTTTTGGGATTTCGAATATACATGTATTCTGATCCAATGCTTTGACAATACGTTTCCTCAAGAAAATCAATGATGTCCTTCAGTTTGGCAGGACCAATTCCGATCTCACTTCCCGCTTTGAAAGTTGTTTCCAGGTCGTTCTCTTCTAGATCGAATGTTTTATAGGATAAGTCAGGTTTATATACTCTGCGTTTACGAACAGGATTGGTTTTCGTGAATAAATGTCCCCGGGTTCGGTAAGCATTAATTAAGTTAATGACATTAAATTCCTTTGAGAATAATTCATTTGATTCTTCAGATTCGTGAAATGTGGTTCTGGCAAATTCAAAGCCCTCAAAAAATTTCCTCCAGCTTTGCTCCACAGATTCTGGATCCTTCATGTACTCCTGGTACATCTCTTCAATAGTAGATGCAGATGCATGCGCGAGGAAGGATAAGTTGCTGTTCATAAATAATTCTTAATATTCAATAAGGACTCCAAAAAACAGATGGCAAAGTTAGGAATAATGATTTATTTTAATGCGGTCTAAATAAGAATTAAAAACTGGTTAAACTTATGACAATAACTGGGAATGACAGATGTAAATCATGAAAAGCAAGTAGCTGATTATCAATTTACGTTTGAATGATTTCGTGATACAATCTTTCCATCATTTCAGTTGCTTTCCCTTGCAGGAAGATATCTGTAATTTGAGTTGTATAATTGGATTTTTCGGGATTAATTTCAATGACTTTTGCACCATTTTGCTTTGCATAATAGGGAATATTACATGCTGGCATTACTTCCCCGGTGGTTCCAATAACCACTACTACGTCAGATTTCATTCCTGCTGCAAATGAATCTGAGCCGGCTGGTTCTGGAATTGCTTCTCCAAAAAATACAAAATCTGGTTTGAGAAGAGCATGACATTGGTTGCATAATGGAACTTCTTGTTCATTCACAATGGTTTTTGAATATCGTGCAGCACAATTCGTACAAACGAGTTCTTTTGAACTGCCATGAAATTCCAGCACATCTTTACTGCCTGCTTCTGTGTGTAAATTGTCTATATTTTGGGTAATCACTTTTTGTATGAATCCTGCTTTTTCCAATTCAGCAATTGCTTGGTGTGCTTTGTTTGGTTTTGCCTCACCAAAAAAATCATAAAATATTTCCTTTACAAGTTTCCATGATTCGATGGGATAACTCATAAATTGTGATATATCAAGAAAGGAGGGATCGTATGTATTCCAAAGACCATTTTCTCCTCTAAAAGGAGGAATGCCACTTTCAACTGATATTCCTGCACCGCTGAATACAATGCAGAATCTGGAGTTCTTAATGAGTTCGGCTGCTTTCTTAATTTTTTCCTGCATATATAATTCTTACTTTATGTAACAAAGCTGCATGCAAATAACTTATGAAACAGCATGCTTTACCACAAGCTATTAGAAGGCTTATGGAGAGGATGTTACTGAAATTAATTTTTAATTCTAAGTTGGAAAGGTATTTTAATGTTCCTTTTCGGGAACAAATATCTTACTTAAAATCATCATTAAACAGGATACGACATAAATATTATGTACCTATTAATTGAATGAATAAAAAAGATTTATATAGGAGGGATGAGTTTAAATCTCATTCATTATAATCCATCAAGGATAATTGATCCTAACTGACGATTGGGAAGGGAGAGAAATATACAATGACGAATAGTCTGAGTTCGTGAACGAATTAATTCAAACAAAAATTAATTATTTCTGAATGAGAAAATTTGCCTTCCTGGGTAATGATGTCAAAAAGCATCACTTCCTGAAGTAGTGAACGTTCTAAAGCCCTGTTCAGTTTGTGTAAGGGGGCGGAATCTTTGGGTTTCTTAGCCATTTTATGTCAGATTAATTATTAAAGTTTATGGATTGATATTTGGGATGGGACTTTTGGGCCCATATTAATTGTAAAATTCCTCAAATCATTTTGATCGACATTGGATGTTACTCCAAAGAATGAAGTTTGATTTCTGTTTGTATTTGGTATGTCAAATGTTGGAAAAGCGCTGGATTTGATTTCTTTCTTGAAATTACAACTAACACCTTTCGACTGGATGTCTGATATGACAACAGGGGTGTCAGCTGGTGGAGTACCCAGGCAATAAAAAATCTGGCGGTTACCTGTATTGCTTATTTCATTGCCAAAAACCAAACTTAAGATGGCTTCAGGTTGCAATAAACTAATTCCATTTTCAGCGACATCTGAAATAATATTTCCAACAATAGTTGATCTTCGGGTTGTTGAAATGGCTGAAAATTCCTGGATCTTATGAATGTAATTATTTAATATCAACACACCATCAGCTACATTTAATATTCCTTCCAAAGAACTTCCTTGCACCAAATTGTAGGAGATCTCTGAATTTTGGGCATTAGCAGATATATAAATGCCGCAACTGGATGAATTGCTTATTACACAGTTTTGTATTTTGACATGATCTGCATTGATATAAATGCCATTGAATGTCAATTCATTATCACTGCCAAATTTAAAACCGTCAATGATCACGCGAGGAGCATCAATAACAATTGATTGATAGGGTTCAAGGGAATTTATAATAATACATTCTCCTCCTTTCCGATTATCAACTGACCTTGGTGCAATCCCGGATTGGCAACCCAGTAAAACGATGCTTTTATTGATATAGATTAAGTCCTGCTCATAAATGCCTTTAGCCACACGAATGGTATCTCCGTCAAATGCAATATCAATTGCTTTTTGAATAGAAGTCAGGGCAGCAATAGGATCGGATTTTAGGTCATTTTTATTCACAGAAATATCTACCAGATATTCCTTTGAAAATACATTTATATTCCATAAGAAAACTAGTATGGCAGTAATCAACAGGCTGAATAAATATGTCTTATTCCTTTTCATTATATTGCTTATCTAAGATTCATGCTTAAAGGCTGATTATTAGATTGTGTTACAACCAGGGCAAAGAATTTTTGCTTTTTATCCAGGTTCCAAGTGCAATCGACAATTCCTCTTTCAATCCAGGTGTATTTGGCTTTGCGGTCATATTTTGTATTCAGGTCTTTTTTTACTTTTTTTAGCTGGTTATAATCATTATGGATGACGATAAATTTTGAGCAATTATTATCACGGTCCAGAAAAAATACTTTTTTTGTTTTTGAATCGATGCTTTCATATTTGATAATTTTATAATCATCTAAATAATCCATTGCAATTTTTCCGTAATCAGGTGAAGAATATAATTGGTCAATAATAAAATCTTTACTCATGCCAATATAATTCTGAGAATAGGAGGCTCCGGTTAAGAGCAGAATCAGGGTGGCTAAAATGCTTGCTTTCCTCATGATGGTTAATTTATGTGTTATCTCAGTAATGTGACCTTGCCTTTCAGGTATCTGGTTTCATTGGAAGCCAGCTTAACAGCAAGTTGGTAGATATATATTCCCTGAGAACACAATTGGTTACGGAAGGTCCCATTCCATCCTTCTGAAAAGTCGTTGCTTTCGTATATTCTTTCTCCCCAGCGATTGAATATCTGCAGTGAATAATTCACATTAGAATATCCAAATCCTTTGGGTTTAAATACATCATTCAAACCATCTCCATTTGGCGTAAATGCATTAGGCATCCATATTTGGCTCATGGTGTCAATCTGGATAGCATCCTCCACAAAGAGGGAATCAATGCAACCGTATTTGCTCCGGGCAACCAGCATGACGTCATATGTTCCAGACTCATAAAATATTTTTGAAGTGTTTTCCAGTGTATCGTAAAATTCTCCATCAATATACCAGCTATAGGATACGCCGTTTATTGTCAGGTTGACCAAATTAACTTTTGCATTTGGCAAATAAGCGGTTTCAGGTGATGTTTCAAAATACACATTGGGTTTTGGATGAACATTTAGAATATTCATTTTGTATTCAGCATCCGAACCCCTGGTATTAGTTGTAATTAGGGTGACTGAAAATTTTCCGGGTTCCGTATAAGTGTGAACCGGATTTTGATCAGTTGATGTGGTTCCATCTCCAAAGTACCATAACCATCCGCTTGTCATAGTTGAAGTATCTGTGAATGAAACTGTAAGAGGCACACAACCTTCATCGACATCATAGGTAAAGCCAGCAAGAGGGTAAGGAGGATCAATGATCACCTGCTTCCAGCTAGTATCAGAACAATAAGGTGTTGAAACGCTTAATGAAATGATATAAACTCCGGTATCCTTAAATGTATACTGAACTGTATTAGTTGTTTTTATTACACGATCATTTCCAAAAGACCAAACATGCAATAGGCCTGAAGGACTTGTGCTGGTAAAATTAAATGTCATTTCCGGGTATTCCGAGAAATATTTGTCAGCAACAAAGTTTGCGACAGGTACTTCATGAACAATGATATTTTTAAAAGCTGTTATCGTATCGGAACATCCTAAATAATTTGAAACCCTCAACTGCACAGAGAACTGGCCGGCACCAAAGAAAATATGTTCAGGATTTTTTTCTGATGAAGTATGTCCATCACCGAAAGTCCAGTTCCAGAAAACAGCATTTTTCGATTCATCTTTGAATTGAACAACTAAAGGAACACAACCTTCAGCAGAGGTAGTAAAATGGGCTTCTGGTGATGCATATACTTTTATATCTTTACTAAAGCTGTGAGAGCACCCATGTTTTGTAAAAACTGTAAGCTTTACTTTATAAACGGTGTCGTTATCTCCGGTACTGAATGCGTGTACAGGATTAAGCAAGGAAGAAGTGACCCCGTCTCCAAAATTCCAATGGAAAGAGTCTGAAATGATTGAATGATTGGTGAAATTGACTACAACGGGATCACATCCTTGCAATTTGTCAGCAGAAAACGAAGCTATTGGTATGGGATTCACTGTTACTAGTTTTGAAAGGGTATCAAAACAATTGCGTGAAGAAATGGCGAACAAGCTTACTTTGAAATCGATATCCGTAAAGAGGTAGTTGCTAAATGTGGTCGTGGGATTCTCGCTAGTAGAGGTTTGACCGTTACCTAGATTCCAAAAATAATCTGTTGCACCTGTGGAATGATTCAGGAAGCTTACCTGAGCTGGACTACAAGCTTGAAAAGCCTGTACATCAAAGGAAGCCACAGTTCTCTGATAAACCTTAATAGACCGGACTGCTGTGTCGATACAACCTATTCCATTTTGAGCAATTAATCGGACGGTAAATACGCTATCTTGCAATGTACTACCTGGAAAAGTGTAACTTAGGTTGGTGTTGGTTGAAATGAGCTTGTTCTCGACAATCCAGTAAAAAAGGTTTGAGTTGTGGCTGTTGTTGTAGAAATTAACGCTGAGTGGTGCGCATCCTGAATCAATACTGGTAAGCATTCCTGCTGACTGTATTGGGTGTACCAGTATATTTTGTATGAATGTGTCGCCCGGACAACCATAAAAGGATTCTCCGTAAAGCTTCACATGATATAAATATGCATTCGGGCTGTTATTATGGTAAACATGAGTGGGATGTTGGCTTGTATCTGATTGATTGTCACCAAACATCCAATTCCTGCTGAATACATTTTTTGACTTATCTTGAAAATTCACCTGAACACCACTGCAAGTTTCATTCGTTGACATGGCAAATGAAACCTGGGGTTTGGGATGAACTAAAATATTTTGACTGGTCGTGTCGCTACATCCTAAAGAATTAACAGCGACCAAAGTAATTGTGTAGGAAGTATCCTGATAATAGGATTGGTAAAATGAAAGTGTATCATGAATTTTTGTGCTGACTTTTTGATTTCCAAAATTCCACGAGAATGTCATGGATGTCATGGATTGATTGTCATTTGGGATTGATTTATTGATAAAGACGACATCCCGGCCACAATCCTTTGTATTCACTAAACTGAAATCAGCAACTGGATCAGTGAAAATAGTCACTTCATTTTGATAATCATTCTGACAACCATATGCATTAATACCTGTTAATTTGATGTTATAAACTATGGTTCCTGATGGATTTTCAACGAAAGTCACATTGGTGTCTTTACTGCTTGAAGTAATTCCATTATCAAAATCCCAGGCAAAGGTCATTTTGTTTATTCCATCCTGGTCATTTGGATCTGTTGTATTCACAAAGTGAACATTGAGGTCATTACAAGACACAGAATCAGCAATATAGAAAGAAACCACTGGAGATGGATTCACCATAATTGGCATGGAATAGCTTGCTGAACAACCATGTTCGCTATATGCATTTAAAGTGACGTCATATTGCTTATTTGAATTCTGAACGTTATAATAGGTATACGTTGGATTCTGTAGAGTACTTGAATCGCCATTTCCAAAACTCCAATCAAAATTCATTATACTGATATTACCACCATTGTTAGGCAGAGATCCATTCGTAAATGAAATAGGTAAGGGTGAGCATCCGTTTACAACAGAGGCAGAAAAATGTGCAATAGGATCAGGGTAAACAGTAATATAGCTGGTATCAAACCCAACACATCCATGTTCGCTATAAGCCATTAATATGATTTCATAAACTGTATCCTGGCTCGCAGAATTTTGAAATGTAACTGTATTGTCTTTATTGGTTGAACTGCTACCATTTCCAAAACTCCAATAGAAGGTCATGTCATTAATGGTTCCTGTGTCGCCAGGATCAGATGTATTGGTAAAACTCACCGTAAGTGGTCCACATCCATTCGTCGCGCTGGAAGTGAAACTAACTTGTGGATCAGGATATACACGAATTGGCCGGTAAGAAGAATCAGCACATCCATGCTCGCTATATCCGACTAATTTTACCTGGTAAACAGTGTCCATTGAACCGGATGCTTGAAATGAAGAACTGCTGTGTTTTGAATTACTGCTTGATCCATTGTTGAAATCCCATAAGAAACTCATGATATCAATGCTTCCAGTATCTTTTGGACTGGATTGATTAGTAAATGATACGGATAATGGCTCGCATCCATTTGAATTATCAGCAGTGAAATCAATTTTAGGATTGGGATAAACAGTGATCGTCTGATAACTGGTATCAATGCAGTTGTGTTCACTATAAGCAACTAACTGTATGGTATATGATGTGTCCTGGTAATTTGATTTAAAATAATTGACATTGGCATTGACAGAATTACTGGTCATGCTATTTCCAAAATTCCAGAAGAAGTTCATGATATTAATACTTCCTGTATCATTTGGAATAGAGTTGTTTGTAAATACTGCATTCAGCGGACTACAACCCTTGGTTTTACTGATTGAAAATGAACTGACAGGATCAGGATAAACTTTCACAGTTTTATTTAAAGTAGCATTGCAGCCATGTTCAGTAAAAGCAGAAAGACTGATAGTATAGATGGTGTCTTTAGTTTGTGATGCTTGAAATACAGTATTTGAATTAATCGAAGTGCTGCTTTGCCCATTTCCAAAATTCCAGGCAAAACTCATATCATTGATGTCGCCGGTATCATTGGGATGAGAAGTATTTACAAATGAAGTATATAATGGAGCACATCCCGAACCGGCCGTGATATAAAACTTCACATCAGGATTTGGGTAAACTCTAAGCGAGTGACTGATCTGATCGCTACATCCTTTTGAATTGCTTACTAACAGGGATATGGTATATATAGTATCCTTGCTTAAGGAGGCAACAAATTGAATGCTTGTATCCTTTGCATTTGAGCTGATCCCATTTCCAAAATTCCATAAGTAATTTAAATTTGAGTTCCCTGATGAACTTTTTAAATTCTCAGTGGAAGTGTTTGTGAATATAGTAGAAAGTGGACCACAACCGGCCAGCTTATTTTGAGTAAAGTTCGCTACAGGACTAACAAATACTTCAATTGTATCCGTGATACTATCAATACAACTGCTTGAAGAATAGGCCAGTAGTTTCACTATAAAAAAGGTGTCGTTATATGCTGATGCCTGGAAAGAATGCGTTGGATCTTTAGCTATGTTAGAATTGCCATCACCAAAATCCCAATAATAATTTAAGCTATTGGTGGAGTTATTTGTAAATGCAACAGACAAAGGTCCACAACCACTCTGTTGATTGACACTGAACGAAGGCACCGGATTATTAAGTGTATAATATGTTTTCTTTTGTGTGTCAGGCACACAACCGTATTGATTGCTGGCTATTAAATACACATCAATGGAATCATTTGCAATGGAGAAGGTGTGATTGGATAAGGTGGAGGAAGTCGATTTCAATACACCGTCAACATACCATTTAAAGGAATCTGCATCTTGTGAATTATTAGTAAAACTAATTGAAAATGGCACACAGCTGCTATAATCAGGACTCGTGAAGTCTGCTTTTGGATTGGGATGTATAACTAAGGAACTGCTGTCCATTGCAAAACATCCATAGCTGTTAAATGCGGTCAGTTTTACCATATAACTGCCATCCGTAGAATAGGTATGACTCACAGAAGATGTAGAATTAGTCATGTATAAACTGCTTTGATCTCCAAAATTCCATATAAAACTATCTGCATTCATGCTGGAGTTTGCGAAAACAATAGCTGAATTTTCACAGGTGGTCTGACTGGAAACACTGAATCCAATACTTGGTTTTGCTCTTACTGTAATTGACTTGATAATTGTATCCTGGCAACCATACTCCGTAGTGATAACCAGGCTGGCATTGAAATTTCCTGATGTGGTATATACATAGGATGTATTTCTATTTGTATCATCTATGGTTCCATCGGAATTAAAATCCCAGGCATAAGATGATATTTGTTCATTATTATTTGTAGAGGACAGGTTTGTAAATTGGGTGGAGTTACCGATGCAAACTGAATTGAAAGTGAAATCAGCCTGTGGAGGTATTAAAACCTCGACTTGTTGACTACTTGAGCTGGAACATGCATTTAAGCTGCTGGCAGTCATGGTGACATCGAATGTTCCATAAGTTGTATAATAATGATTTGTATTAAGTCCATTTCCATTGTTCCCGTCTCCAAATGACCAATAAATAGAATCTATAGATGAAGTGGCACTGGATGCAGAACCATTGAAGACAATTAATGACAGGTTGCATACATAGGACGAAGGACTTATTGTAAAGGAGACTGTTGGATTTTCTTTTACAACCACAGTCTTAATGATAGTATCAGTACAACCATATGACGAAACGACAACTAATTGAACCTGATAGTTTCCAAAGGCTGAGTAGCTATGCTGTGGATTTTCCAGGTTACTTGAACCAGCATCACCAAATGTCCAATAGTAACTTATTATGTTTCCATGTGCGGTATCAATGCTGGAATAATTAGTAAACGATGTTGCTGATCCTAAACAAACAGTATCTGCTTTAAAATCAGCAATCGGATTTTTATACACTTTAAAAGTGCTTTGTGCAGTGTCAGAACCACATGTGTCATTAACAATTAAGGTGACCGTATAAGATCCGGGTGTGGAAAATACCACATTGGAGGGATTCTTACTGGTGGAGGAGTTACCGTTTCCTAAAAGCCATAAATAACTGACAAAAGGAGAATAATCACTGGAGTTATTGGAATAGGTAACCGAGAATGGATTACACCCATTTCCAATAGAACTTATGTCAGCAACAGGTGTTTTATACACATAGATCGTATCATAAGCCAATGAAAAACCGCAAATCCCTGTCACTTTCAGACTGACAACGAATGTTCCCGTATCAATAAATGAATGAGTAGGACTCTTTGCAGTAGAATAGGAGGCATCTCCAAAATTCCAGTCGTATGAAAGACTGTCACCAACACTTTTGTCTGTGAAATTTACCGTATAATTTGAACAGCCCAGTTTGGAAGGTGAGAAACTGAAATCAGCTTGAATAGGTCCGTAAACAATGATGTTCCGGGACACACTATCGCTACAGCCATACTGGGAAGTAATTAGAAGTTTAGTTGTATATACACCACTGCTGGAATACAAATAATTGGGATTCTCAGTTGTGGCATCCACAGTTCCATCCGAATTAAAATCCCAAGAATAACTGCTTATATTTCCAGCATTTATTTTAGTGGATAAATTAGTAAAATTTGTATAACTGCCTTCACATACGGAATCTGAAATAAAATTGGCTACTGGTGGTAAATACACATCGACTTGCTGGTTGCTTGTACTATTGCATAAATTCCCTGAAATGACCTTTAAACTCACATTGTAGCTGCCATAAGTTGCATATACATGAGACACATTTTGTCCGTAGGCAGAATTACTATCTCCAAAATTCCAAAAGAACGTATCTATGGATGCACTGCTATTTGAGGCAGTAGCTGAGAAATTCAGATTGGCTAAATTACATGCATAGGAATTGGGGCTGATACTGAAAGAAATACTTGGATTCTCTTTTACTACCACAGTTTTTATCAGGGTATCAGTACAGCCATAAGAAGAAACGACAACTAATTGAACCTGGTAATTTCCAAAGGCTGAATAGCTATGTTGTGGATTTTCCAGGTTGCTTGAACTTGCATCACCAAATGTCCAATAGTAACTTACTATGCTTCCATGGGAGGTATCCAGGCTGGAATAATTTGTAAATGAAGTTGTTGAACCTGCACAAACGGTATCTGCTTTAAAATCGGCAATTGGATTTTTATACACTTTAAAAGTGCTTTGAGTGGTGTCAGAACCACAGGTGTCGTTAACAATTAAGGTGACCGTATAAGATCCTGGCGTGGAAAATACCACTTCTGTTGGATTCTTGCTGGTGGAGGAGTTCCCATTCCCTAAATACCATAAATAGCTGACAAAAGGAGAATAATCTTTGGAGTTATTTGAATAGGTAACTGTGAAAGGATTGCACCCATTTCCAATAGAACTGATGTCAGCATTGGGTTTTTTATACACATAGATGGTGTCATAAACAGTTGATGTTCCACAAACGCCTGTCACTTTCAAACTCACTATAAAAATCCCTGTATCGCTGTACGTATGCACAGGATTTTGCAGGGTAGAATTGTTTGAATCACCAAAATCCCAAAGATAAGTCAGGCTATCCCCGCTTGAAGTATCTGTGAATGTCACTGTATAATTTTGACATCCCAATGGACTTGGACTATATGTAAATCCCGCCCGGATCGGGCCATATACAATAACATCCAGGGTTGTTGAATCAGTTCCACATAAATTGCTGTCTGAGAAAGTGATTGTATATAATCCCGGAGCTGTATAGGTATGTGAACGCCCAACTCCTACAGAGGTCCAGCCTGTATTAGTTCCATCACCGAAATCCCAGAAGAAGAATTTGGTGCCATTGTAACAGTTATATTGGGTCAGGTTTTGCAAAGTGATCGTGGTATTTGGAAAACAAAAAACCGTGTTATTAGCACTGATGTCAGCTATATCCTTGGTATATGCATTCACGGGCCCCCATGTAGCCTGGGTAGTCCCGCATGAATTTGTAGCTGATAGCGTGACACTGATGTTGCATTTTGAAACTACGTAATTATGATATACACTGTCACCAGCATTTGAGTTATCGCATGTTAAGGTGGATCCATCACCAAAATCCCAAGTGAACTGTGTGCAATCTGAAACATGAGAAGAAGTGTTTTTGAATCCTGTTACGAATGGAATACATCCATTAGAATGACCGTTGTCAGGGCCACCAATTCCAACTACAGGATACCTTAGATTGATTACTTTGCCGTAGAAAGTTCCCAGGCAGGTATTCAATGCATTGGTTGTAACAATTAAATCGTAAACTCCGGTGGATTGGTAGGTATGAGATACCTGCCCGTTAGGATAGGGTAGTAAGGTATCTCCTTGGATGGAGTTGCCGTCTCCAAAATCAAAAGTATAATTAATTAAGGTGTCGGGAGAGGCAAAATTTAGGGTAAATGAATCGGGGTCTGTAACAAGGGTCAGACACCTTGTCCATGTCACAGTTTGTAGGGGCATCCCAAGATTATTATAAAATCTGATGGGTTGCTGACCACTGGCAACGGTTATATTTTTAGATGTTGTATAGGTACAATTTCCTTTTTTAACAGCTAATGTGACGGAATAATTACCTGTTGATGGAAAAATTAATGAAACAGTATCATCATTTGTTGAGGAGTCAACACTTCCAAAAGTCCATAAATAGGTTGTTGATGAATTTGTACCCGTTGAAGTATTTGTAAATAAGGATGTTGATCCCAGGCAAATGGTATCTGTTAAATTATCAAAACTGGGATTTGCAGGATTATATATCTGAATAGTATGTAAAGTCGTGTCTATGCATGATGATGCAGTGACCGATATGAGTCTGATGGAATAGCTGCCCGCTGATTTAATTATTGAAATAGGCGATGCGGATGAAGTAGTTGTGTCGAAAGTAACTGTATCCACCTGCCAGTAAAAAGTAGAGGAACTAAGACCGCTGCCACTACTGGTGTTTGTGAAGCTAATTGTATCAGGGCTTGTACATCCTGAATTAGACAGTTGATAGCTAAAGGAGGGTGTGAGATTAGAACATTTTTGTGATTTAGCATTCAGTGATAACAATACGATAATGAGGGTAATGAGTAATTTTAGGGCTGCTAATTTATAAATAATTGAAAAGCTAAAATGACTGAATATTGGATGGCTGCGAAGCAAGCGGAAAATCTTTCCGAATCCTTTCCTGGAAGGCATAGCTATAGTATTTAATACTGTATGAAACATAGCATTATCGTTTAAGCATACAAGATGTATACGAAATTCTTTTTTTATCTTTTGCGGAATACCGCTAAAAAGGATAAAACTGTATTGTTACGAGAGCTAAATTATAAAATCGCGATACCCAACTGCAAATTAAATTGACCTAAGGCTTTAAAAACACTATATAAATGGTTTTAAATCAATTGCTTATGTTGGATAAAATAATTTTGATTTAATCAGGAAAAAATGGAAAAATTGCCTTTAATAATCAGAATTATGGAGTGTACTACAGTGAGTTATAATAGGAAAAGACCTCTGAAGGGACTAAATATTGAATTGATTTGCCCTGCATCAATAAGCTTCTAATAAAGGATGAGGAGACATTCAACAGGGGCATGTTATACAGAGTAATACGATAATTCAACAAATGATCAGGAATACGATAGTCTATTGCCCTTGGATAAACATATAAATGAATTGATATCAGAATTTCCTTAAAATTTTTCCATTTGGAAAAACTATTCAATGAATCGGATCCGATTAATAAAACAAAGGTCGAACCAGGGTATTTTGTTTTAATCGCTGATAAGGTATTAAAAGTGTAAGATGGTTTTGGAAGTGTAAATTCCAGATCGCAGACTTTAAATTTTGGATTAGAATGAGTAGATTTATGCACTAATTCAAGACGGAGGTTTTCATCCTCTAGCTGGCTTTTGTCTTTCAGCGGATTCTGGGGACTTACAACAAACCAGATCTCTTCTAAATCAGTTTCATTCAAAAAACTCTGAGCGATAATTAAATGCCCGTTATGAATGGGATTGAATGAACCAAAAAAAAGACCGATTTTCATATGTTCGTTTGAATTATTTTTTCAATTATTTCTCTTGAGCTGTTTACACTTAGCTGTAAATCCGAATCATTGTAAATAATGTAATCAAATTTTTCACTGAATGTCAGTTCACGAACTGCTCTTTCCATTCTTTTGGCAATTGCTTCATCGTTTTCAGTATGCCTTTTCTTTAATCTGTTTCTTAATATCTCCTCATTTCCCGGGTGAACAAAAAATATATGAGAAGCATCCCTGTATTTTTTCCTGATATTCAATGCACCATTTACATCAATATCCAGGATGGGGATTTTTCCTGTGTTGCTGATCCTGTCAATTTCCTTCCATAATGTACCGTAGCAAACGTTTTTATACACCTCTTCATGTTCGATGAAGGCAGCCGAATTTATATTGGACTTGAATTGCTTTGGGGACATAAAATAATAGTCGACACCCTCCACCTCATTATTCCTTCTTTTACGAGTGGTGGCAGATATGGAAAACTCCAATTCTGGCATAATAGACAGGAGCGCTTTCACGATTGATGTTTTACCTGAGCCGGAAGGACCACAAAAGACTATGATTTTGAGACTATCCATTATAGAATATTCGCTAATTGCTGCTTTATTTTTTCTAAATCATTTTTCATTTGAACCACCAATTGTTGAATTTGTGAATCATTGGCTTTGGATCCGATTGTATTGATCTCTCTCCCTATTTCCTGTGAAATAAAACTTAATTTCTTCCCATTTTCATTTTCATTAAAAACTTCCCTAAAAAAGGATATATGGGTATAAAGCCTGTCAATTTCTTCTGATATATCCAGTTTTTCAAGAAAATATAGAATCTCCTGTTCGAAACGGTTTTTGTCAAAATCCCCATTGAGTGCTTCCTGAAGTTTGGTTTGAAGCCTTTTTGTGATCATTTCAGTTCTATTATCTCGCAGACTATCCACTTCCTTGCATTTTTTTTCAATGGATTTTAGATTTGAAAGGAGTTCTTTAGCAAGTTTAGCCCCTTCGTTTGTCCTGGATTTATTCACTTTGGCAATTGCACTTTCAACTGTTTCGTGAATGATTTTCCATTCGTCTTTATCAATTTTATTATCAGAAACGTCATTTGTAAATAGATCAGGAAGATTTAACAAGGTATTAAAAATGCCCTCATTATCATCATTTAATTCCGAGCTTACAGCTTTTACATCATGATAATAAGCTTTGAACAATTCTGCATTGAATAGTTTTTTATTGCCTTCAATATCATTGCTTTTAATATGGATGTTGGCATCAATCTTTCCACGGCATAGCTGGCTCTCCGCTAACTTGGTCAACTCAATTTCTTTTTCAAGGTATTTTGCCGGAATCCGAATTTTGAAATCAAATAATTTACTATTGAGGCTTTTAATTTCAACTTTTACAGATAATTCAGGACTTTCGAAAATTGAGGAGCCATAGCCTGTCATTGATTTTAGCATATTGTATGAAGTTTAAATTGCCATTATTGATATATTTACTCAAAATTTAATTATTGAATAGGTAGTCAACAGCATGAAAAATAATACGGTTTCAAAGTTACACTTACTATACTTAATTGGATTAATTCCACTGCTTAATTATTCATGTCAGGTTTTACAGAATTCTGAAAAGGATTCTCAAAATGATATGCGTGATATCCCTTTCAATATCCTGTTTTACAATGTGGAGAATTTATTTGACACTTTAGATGATCCTCATAAAAATGATAATGATTTCCTTCCAGGGGGAGATTACCATTGGAACTCATACAGGTATTTTGATAAATTAAACAAAATATCAAAAGTGGTGTTAGCAGCTGGAAAATGGGAAACGATGGATATTATTGGTTTGTGTGAAATTGAAAATAGAAAAGTTTTGGAAGACCTGATATATCATACTCCTTTACAGAAAATGAAATATGAAATAATTCACAAAGAGTCACCTGATCGGAGAGGAATTGATGTTGCATTAATATACAGCAGGCAAAAGTTTAAACCCCTCTACTATGATTTTACTGCAATAGATTTTCCTTTCGACAGTTCAATCAAAACCCGTGAAATACTCTACGTTAAAGGGATTGTAGCGAAGAGGGATACCTTGCATTTTTTTATCAATCATTGGCCATCCAGGAGAGGAGGGAAAGAAGCTAGTGAGAAACGCAGGCTGTTTGTTGCATTAACTCTTAAGTCAAGAATTGATTCCATTCATCAGGTCAACCCGGGAAGCAATATCCTTATTATGGGGGACTTCAATGATGAACCAACCGATAAAAGTATTCATGAATACCTTGACGCAGGTTTTGATATCTTGGATCTTGAGCAGAAAGAACTATATAATGCAACCTATCAATTTCAGCAGAAAGGAAAGGGGAGTTATAAATACAAATATGAATGGAACCAGCTGGATCAATTTATCATATCCTCCAATATGTTGTCGGAGAATAACAATATGAGGCTGAAATTGAAGGATGTGGAATTATTCAGCACGGATTGGCTATTGACAGAAGATACACATTATACCGGATCAAAGCCTTTTCGAACATATCTTGGACCACGATATATGGGCGGATTTAGCGATCATCTCCCGATCCATATGACTTTATGGATCAGGAGGTAATTTTTAGTACTGGAAGAGTGAAATATTAAAATGTCGAAGCGATGAATCCTAATATGGCCAGTGCAACACCAAGTAAAATAGTTATAGTTTGAATACTAAACCAGGTTGTTAGTTTATCAATAGCAACCATCAGGTGTTCAATGTCGTCTCCTTCCGTTTTTACTACCGCTTTAAATCTGGTGGATGACATATTGGTTATCACACCTAATATGACAAATATAACTCCAAGAACCAGTGCAAATAATATTCTAAGGATACTATGGTCAGTAACCATCCAATAAATACCAAATGCGCCAAAGAAAATTCCCAGGACTAAAAGACTAACACCTACAAAACTCATTTGCTTATAAAGCTTAGAGATTATCACATTTTCCTGTTCTTTAAACTCGTAATTTTGTTCCATGAATTACCCCCTTTTATTTGAGTTATTTAAATAATTATTCTTATTTTTTCCTGTTAATGAATGAAAATTTAAATGCATAGTCAAAAACTTTGCTTATTCATTTAGCCAAATATACTAAAATTTAAATTACTTGAATCTCAATATCTAAATTTGTCATATTTTATGAGCTGTTAATTTCAGCTGTAAATTAATCATGAAAAAATATCAATAATAATTTCTTATTTTTATACAAAATTTACCATCCAGCTATGGATAAACTTCGCTTATTTTTCCTGATTCGTTTAAAAGAATTGTTTGGAAAATACCTCGCCTTTTCAATTTTTTTATTGGTTGCCCTCATCATTTTACTGGCAGATATATTGTTTAACCTGCTCTTTCCAGGAAGTGGTTTAAATGTTACAAACCTGGTTAATTCAGAAAAAAATCAAACCAGTATTGATTTTGCACCGGAAGTCTGGCTGGCGGTTTTAAGCATGGTATTAGGAACCTTAATTATTGTCATATCAATTGCTTCTCAAAGCACACCCAAACTCATTGACCTGTATATCAAAGACAAAAAGAGCCTCATGTATATTTGGTTTATTACGCTATCGGCAGGTCATAACCTCATTTTACAACTTTATTTAAGTACAGGAGAATTCGGAAGGCTTAGCAGTGTCCTGTTAAATACTTACATTTTATTACCCATCACTCTAATTCTTGCCATTCCATATATTTTATATATTCTCCGCTATACTAAGCCAAGCAATGTCATTCAAAAGATTTATCTGTCTAATATTCAAATCATAAATCGATTGCAAAGGAACAGCAAAGTCAAAGGATTTTTTACATCAAACTGTATCAGTAATTACCAGTTTAGCTTATTTGATTCATTGAACCAGCTGGATGATTTACTGGAATACGTCTCATTTAAAGAGCCAAAAGGAGATATTATACACAATATGGGCGAGTCAGTCCAAAAGTATATTCGCATTAAAAAAGAATTAAAGAAAAGTTTTTTTGAGATAAGTCCAATCATTCAAAATGATATTTCATTTAAAACGATGACCGGGCAGTTCGAAGAGATTGAGAAATCCAGTACATTTTATGAACAGAAAGCATTCAGGTTGTTAGCCAACGCTTATCTGAAATTGGTCGATAACAATCATTTTGATCTGGCTTCCCTTTGTGTTTATGAATTGAGCGAATGTGGTAAATACGCCGTTTTGGAAAAGGACTCATACTTAATTGATGTCATAAATATTAGATTCAACACCTTCCTGAGATTTGGGATCAAGCACGGACTTAGAAATTCAGAAGTGAGAAATTTATATAATGCATTATTCCATTATAGCCAGTATTTAAATTACCTGGTAGAAAGCAAAATGGAAGACAACATTAAAACTAGCTGTAACTATCTGAAGATTTATGGAACTGAAGTATACAAGCACAGCCAGCTTGAGCCTTCGTTCAGTTTTCTTGTGGATGTATTTACACTGGAATTGAAAAAAATCCTGATTCAACTAAATGAATTGGATTTTAGTCGTGGTTTTCAGAAACAGATTTTGGAATATTTGCTTGAGATGGATAGTCCACCGGATATCGACAGGGATGAGCTGGGAAGATGGCGAATTGTTAATGATGGAGTCAGGGTCTTACAAATAGGCTTGTCACTTTATTATATTAGTGTAGGATCGCATGTTTTTGCTGAAAGAATAATTGATGATATCCTGGAAGATTATACTTCATTAAAAGAGAATCTGAAAATCGCTGTGGAAGCTAGTTGTAAAAAACTTAATTATTCCACACCCACATTTTGGGAAGATACGGACCGTGGGAGTACCAACCTGTATTATACAGCAGAAAAAGAGTTTATTCCTGAGTTTATAGAGATGTTTAATCGCAAGCACGACCTGTATTTGGCTCAAAGAAAATCATAGTTTTAGAGAATTTAAGGCTTAGCAGATTATTCAATTACACTGTTCATCCCCATTGTAATTGCTTCTTCATTGAGTGCAATCAAATGATGGTATCTGTCAGGAAGTGATTTCTTCAATCCCTTGATCACATTTTCCATTTTAACGATCGGCTTGATTTTTAGATAAGCACCTAAGACCACCATGTTAAATATTTTTGTATTACCCATTTCAGCTGCTTTTTCAGCGGCAGTAACCTGGTAAATATTTATGTCTTTTCGTTCAGGATGCCTTGTAATTCCATTTGGATCATAAAGTAAAGTGCCCCCGGGTTTGATGGTTCCCTCGAATTTATCCATTGACTGTTGATTGAGAATAATGGCTGTATCGTATTCATTTAAAATAGGCGAACTAACTCGTTCATCACTTATAATCACAGTCACATTGGCTGTTCCACCTCTCATTTCAGGTCCGTATGAAGGCATCCAGCTTACCTCCTGGTCTTGCATTATGCCAGAATAAGCAAGTATTTTACCCATGGAGAGAACTCCCTGTCCACCAAAGCCGGCTATGATAATTTCTTCAGTCATAAGTTGATCCTTTATTTTATGTAAAAATATTCCATTCTATTTTTTAACCAATTCTCCATCCACTTTAATATCTCCTAATGGATAGAAAGGGAACATATTTTCCTCCATCCAGGTATTAGCCTGCCTGGGAGTCATTTTCCAACCTGAATTACAATTAGAGACTATCTCGATAAGAGAGATCCCAACAGCAGATTGTTGAAGCTCAAATGCTTTTCGAACTGCTCTTTTTGTTTTTCTAACGTTTGAAGGAGTATGCACTGCCTGGCGAGTGACATAATAAGCACCAGGTAATTGAGCCACCAGTTCAGTTATCTTCAATGGATTTCCCATCATCTGAACATCACGGCCATAAGGAGAGGTGGATGTTCGCATACCTGGTAATGTGGTAGGAGCCATTTGTCCACCTGTCATTCCATAAATTCCATTGTTAATAAAGAAGATAGTGAAATGCTCTCCCCGGTTGCATGCATGTATGGTTTCGGCAGTTCCGATGGCTGCTAAATCTCCATCTCCCTGGTAGGTGAAAATATATTTTTTCGGCATTAAGCGTTTAAGTGCGGTTGCTATTGCCGGAGCCCTTCCATGAGCCGCTTGTTGCATATCAATATTCATAAACTCATAAGCAAGAACAGAACAGCCAACAGGAGCAATCCCGATGGTTTCGGACTGTACTCCCATTTCATCAATCACTTCCATGATGATTCTATGTGCAGTTCCATGCCCGCAGCCAGGACAATAGGAAAGGGTTTTATCAGTTAAGACTTTTGTTTTCTCGTAAACGAGGTTTTCTTTTTTAATCAATTCGTTTGCAAATGCTTCAGCCATAATTAACCTCCTATTATTTTATTCTTAAGAGCAGTGACAATTTCATCCGGCATAGGAATTATTCCTCCCATTCTTCCAAAATGATCCACTTTTATATCGCCACCTACTGCAAGACGAACATCCTCCACCATTTGCCCGGCATTCATTTCAACTGAAAGGATCCCTTTTACCTGATGAGCCAGTTTCTCAATTATTTTTGAAGGAAAAGGGAACAAAGTGATGGGACGAAGCAGCCCGACTTTAATTCCTTTTTTCCTTGCCAACTGGACAGATTTCTGACAAATTCGGGCAGTTGAACCAAAAGCAACGAAAAGATACTCTGCATCATCACAATCAAAAGTCTCAAAACGAACTTCATTTTCCTGCATGTCTTTGTATTTTTTCTGCAATCGGAAATTGTGCCTTTCCTGTTCTGCAGGATCCAATATCAGTGAAGTTATTATATTACGTTCCCTATCCGGTGTTTTACCTGTGGTTACCCAGGGATATTTTTTAATGATCTCCTCTTCAGTTAATCGTGCTTGTTGTGGAAACATCTCCACTTTTTCCATCATTTGACCAATCATTCCATCTGAAAGGATCATTACCGGGTTCCTGTATTTAAAGGCCAGTTCAAACCCTAACTTGGCAAAATCTGCCATTTCCTGTACAGATGAGGGAGCGAGTACCAGCAATTTGTAATCTCCATGTCCACCACCTTTAGTTGCCTGGAAATAATCAGCCTGAGAAGGTTGAATGGTTCCTAAACCTGGCCCACCTCTAGTTACATTTAAAATTAAACCAGGGAGTTGTGATCCAGCCAAATAGGAAATTCCCTCTTGCTTCAAACTGATACCAGGGCTAGATGATGAAGTCATCACTCTACGACCTGCTGCTGCACCTCCATATACCATATTAATTGCAGCAATTTCACTTTCAGCCTGTAAAACAACCATCCCGGTTCTCTCATGTGGTTTTTCAGACATTAAATATTCCAATACCTCAGACTGAGGGGTAATTGGGTAACCAAAGTAAGCATCTGCCCCTGCCCTAATTGCAGCTTCAGCAATTGCTTCATTACCTTTCATTAACCTGAGTTCCTTCATTCTAATTATGTTTATCTATTAAACTTTAACTTTTTTCCTGTATACGGTGATTACACCATCAGGGCAAACAATAGCACAGTTTGAACAGCCTGTGCACGCTTCAGGATTCGCCATATAAGCATAATGATAACCTTTTCCGTTCACTTCCCGGGCCATATCAATTACATCTGTCGGACAAGAGGGTATGCAAACTTCACATCCTTTACATTTCTCAATATCAACAACTATAGCTCCTTTTACTTTTGCCATTTATCTGGTTTAAAATCTTAGCAAAAAATACATGAGTCAAGCAAAATGCTGTTTTGACTTTGCGCAAATTTGAAAAATTAAAATGTAATTCGAGAACATTTTATTGAAAAATCGTAATTAGTATTTAGTCTAAGTAGTATGTTTTTCGAATGTACCTAAATTAAGTATCTAAATAGGTGTTTTTTAATTACTTTACAGCAATTAATGAGATCTCAATGGCAGCATTCATGGGCAACCTGGCTACTTCAACAGTCTCCCTGGCTGGAGGATTCTCTGAAAAATAAGCTGCATAAATTTCGTTCACAGTTTTGAAATCATTCATATCAGCCAGGAATATGGACACTTTAACTACATTCGATAATTTCATGGATTCTTCTGCGAGTATTTTTATCAGATTGCTGAATATTTGATGTGTTTGTTGTTCAATTGAGTCGGTAATAAGTTCCCCGGAAAATGGGTCAATTGGTATTTGCCCTGAAATAAAAAGCATTCCATTTGCCAGGATTGCCTGGCTATAAGGCCCTATTGGTTTAGGAGCATCTTTGATTTGTATTGTTTTTTTCATGATATTCAACTTATATAACGAAATTAGAAAATTCTAAATAAATTAGGCATCAATTCAAAAACTATATGTTAAAATTCATTATTTTATAAGATATTTCGAGCAGGATACAACTATTGAATGGGGGGCGGAATACATCTTTTGAGAATTAGACGAATTTGAATTTAAATCTAAAAGAGGAATCATGATAAAAAGAGAGAGACTTTATGATGCATTTGGCGATTTAATCTATGCCATTGCCTTAGCAGATGGTCAAATTCAGAACGTGGAAGTAGAAGTTTTAAGCAAAATTTTAGAAGGTTATAAGGGTGCAACAGATATAAGATGGTCCTTTGATTACAATAGGATAAAAGGAAAATCTGTGGAGGAAACTTATCAAAGGGCAATTGAAGTTTGCAAAGAAAACGGTCCTGATCCTGAATATCCTTTTTTGATCGAGCTTATGGTAAAAGTGGCAAAAGCATATAAGGGGATAGTTCCGAGTGAACAAATAATTCTGGAGAAATTCGCTACAGATTTAAAGGCCAAATTTACCTCAGACCTGGAGAAACTAAAATTATTATAAAAAAAAGCCCACAGGCTTGCTGCAGGCTTTAATTTTAAAAATAAAGATATTCAATTCATTCGTCAGTTTTCTTCTTTGTGGCAGCTTTCTTAGGTTTAGCAGCAGATTTAGAGGCCTTTTCGTCTGCATCCATTTTCGTCTTTAACTCCTGCAGAATATCCTGTTCACTGCCTAAAGTTGTTTTATGAACTTTTGAACGAACCTGGCTGAGAGCTTTCCTGGTTTTGTCAGTTTGTCGTTTGCGTTCTGTTTTAACTTCATCATCCTGTATCTTTTGAGCATCTTTCCAGACTGCAACATGTGAAACGACGATTCGCCTGTTGGATTTGTCAAATTCATGAATCTTGAACTCCAGAACATCTTCTGCATTCACCTTGCTTTCATCTTTTTTGCCAAGTTGTTTTATCGGACAGAAACCGGAAACACCATAAGGCAATGTCACTAAAGCCCCTTTGTCTTCTACTTTTTGGATGCTTCCTTCATGAATGGAACCTATTGCAAATATATCTTTAAAAGTATCCCAGGGATCTTCTTCAAGCTGTTTATGTCCCAGGCTTAACCTTCTGTTTTCCTCATCAATCTCAAGAACAACCACTTCAATCTCGTCTCCCACTTTTGCAAATTCAGATGGATGGTTATATTTCTTAGTCCATGAAAGGTCTGAAATATGAATCAATCCGTCAATTCCTTCTTCCAGTTCAACAAATAAACCAAAGTTAGTAATGTTTTTAATCACTGATTTATGCTGTGAGTCTTTAGTATAAATCAGTGGAACTTTTTCCCATGGATCAGGTGTCAGTTGTTTGATCCCAAGCGAAAGTTTTCTTTCTTCCCTGATAATACTTAATACTTTAACTTCAACTTCATCATTTAAAACGATATAATCAGATGGTGATTTCAAATGTTGTGACCATGTCATTTCTGAAACGTGCACTAAACCTTCCACACCAGGATATATTTCAACAAAAGCACCGTAATCTTCAATGTTAACTACTTTGCCTTTCAAAATACTTCCCTCAACTATGTCTTCCGGTAATGTTTCCCAGGGATGTTGTGTCAGTTGTTTCATCCCGAGAGATATCCTGTTTTTCTCCTCATCATAGTCAAGAACAACCACATTGATTTTTTGGCCAATTTCCAGTAATTCATTGGGATGATTAATACGCCCCCATGACACATCCGTAATATGTATCAAACCATCTACACCTCCCAGGTCAATAAAGACTCCGAATGATGTCAGGTTTTTAACAAGACCTTCCAATACCTGTCCTTTTTCAAGTTTGGACAGTATTTTATGTCGTTGAGCTTCAATATCCTGTTCAATAATGGCTTTATGTGAAACAACAATATTTCTGAAATTAGGATTCAGTTTAACCACTTTTAATTCCATGTTGATTCCAACAAATGCATCATAATCCTGGACAGGTTTAATATCCAGCTGAGAACCGGGTAAGAAAGCGTCCAGTCCGAATAAATCCACTACCATGCCTCCTTTTGTACGGTCTTTGATGAATCCTGTCACTATTTCGCCACTTTCATGCGCATTAACGATCTTGCTCCATGCAGATTCAGCTCTTGCCTTTTTATGAGATAAGACTAACTGGCCATCACGACCTTCGGTTGATTCGACAATCACTTCGACCTGGTCCCCAATTTTAAGGTCTTCCATGTGCTTAAATTCGGATAAGGCAACCAGTCCATCCGATTTAAAACCAATGTTGAGCACCACTTCTTTATCGGTAATATTTTCAACAGTTGCAATTACCAACTGCATGTCTTCAATAAAATTAAGCGTTTTGGTATAAAGACCTTTCAATTCAGATTTTTCTTCCGGACCATATTCTTCCTCCACCTGCTCATAATTTGCCCAGTCAAAAGGCTTTTGCAAATCCAAAGGCTCATCCTCCTCCAGAACGTCCTCCTCTTTTTCTACTGCCTCGATCTCTCCTTCAGGTTCTTCAGCGGTTATTTGATCTATTTCCGCTTCGTCTGTTTTAATTTTTTCCAGCCCGGCTTCTTCGTCCGTAATTTCCGTTTCAATTATACTTTCTTCTGTTTCCGTTTTTATCTTCCCGGTATCACTTTTTTCTTCCTCCACTTTAGCCTTCTCGCTATCAGTTGTGATCGCTTCGGCTTCTGTTTCCAGTTCTTCAGCTTCTGATTCCAGTTCTTTAGTCTCTTCCACCCTTTCTTCAGCTTCTGCTTTAACTTCTTCAGTTTCCACACCACTTTTGTCAAGCTCTGTTTTGGTTTCTTCAGTTTCTACCAAATTATCCTTTGATTTCACTTCTATTTCTTCCTCTTGCTTTTCTTCCTTAATCGTTTCGTCCTCAGCCACTATTTTCTCTTCAGGTTCGGATTCAGAACGAACTTCGTCCAAAGTTGTATTTTCCTCTGTTAATTGCTCATCTTCACTCTGTTCTGTCTTTTCCTCCTTTTTTACCTTAGCCTTGCTTTCCCCTTGATTTTTCTGGTGTGTTTTCTTTTCTTCTAAATTTTGATTTAAATCTTTTTGTTCTTCTTTCATTATTTTTAATAATCCTCCTTTCTCCTAAATTTTTTAGGAACGGCAAATTTAGGTTTTATTTTAATTAACTAATTAGAAAAAGATAGAAAAACATGAGTGGATGTAGGGATGTTGAATTGATAAATGACTAAATCAGCAGCATCACATCGCCATAATCGAGAAATTTATACTCTTCTTTTACTGCCACATTATAAGCATGCTTAATTAACTCCAATCCCCCAAATGCTGTAACAGCAATATAAAATGGTGTTTTGGGTGCATGGAAGTTTGTTACTAATGCATTGGCAATCTTGAAGTTATAAGGAGGATAAATGAATTTTTCAGTCCAGCCCTCAATGGGAAGTAATTCATTCAATGTGGACACCGATGATTCAATGGCACGTAATGTGGATGTTCCAATAGAACAAATTCTTTTCTTATTTCGGATCCCCTTGTTTACTATTTTAGCTGCTTCTGATGAAACATGAAAGTTCTCGGATTCCATTTTGTGTTTAGAAAGATCTTCTACTTCAATCCCCCGGAATGAGGCTAATCCAATATGCAAAGTGACTTCTGTGATTTCAATTCCTTTAATTTCAAACCACTTGCAAACTTCTTTACTAAAATGCATACCGGCAGCAGGAGCTGCAATGGAACCTTCTCGTTTTGCAAATATAGTTTGATAAAGTTCTTCATCTTCAGCTTCAGGTTCACGGTGCATATACCTGGGAAGGGGAGTAGTGCCCATGGAATGTAACACTTTTTGAAATTCTTCATAGCTGCCTTCAAAATAAAAACGAATGGTTCGCCCTTTAGATGTAGTATTATCAATTACTTCGGCAACAAGTATTTCCCCGTTTGATTCATTATTAAAGATTAATTTGTTCCCTATCCTGACTTTTCTGGCAGGATCCACCACTACATCCCATAAAAGATTCTCCTTGTTAAGTTCCCTTAGCAAAAAAACTTCGATTTTAGCTCCTGTTTTTTCCTTGATTCCATGAAGCCTGGCTGGAAAAACTTTGGAATTGTTAACAATAGTCACATCGCCTTCATCAAAGTAATTAATAATATCCTTGAATTTTTTATGCTCTATTTCCCCACTATCTTTATGAACTACCATTAATCTGGATTCGTCTCGGTAAATAGCTGGTTTATTTGAAATAAGGTGCTCCGGAGTTGTGAATGAAAACTGCCCTAATTTTGCCATGTATCAATTTTTAAGTAGGTGCAAATTTAATCTAAGATTTGTCTAAATGTTTTATTTTAGTCATATTTTTTCAAATAATTAACAGGCTCCTTTAATTTTTAGAGTATTTTTGAGCCCCATTATTACATTTATGAAAATTCATAAATACAAATGTTACGCTGGTCGCAAATAGTTGCAATCTTAAAAGAGAGTTTTTATTTTGCTATAAGTAGTCTGAAAAACAACTTATTACGTACATTGCTTTCTACTCTTGCCATCATCATTGGTATATTTACGATCATATCTATTTTAACATTTATTTCTTCTCTTGATAAAAGTGTTCGCAATTCAGTAGCTTCTCTAGGGGGAGATGTAATCTTTGTTCAAAAATGGCCATGGATTTTTGAAAATGATTATCCCTGGTGGAAATTCGTGAATCGTCCGCAAGTGAGTTATGAAGAAATGCAGCTATTGGAGAAAAAACTCAGAAAAGCTGAAACTGTGAGTATTGTTGCCGGGATATATGGAAGAACCATTTCCAATAAAAAAGAGCATGTCAGGAATTCAGTGATCAATGCAGTATCACATGGCTATGAAAAAGTATACAATTTTCAACTTGAAAAGGGCAGGTACTTTACTGAATACGAAAACCGGATTGGAGCACCAAAAATCATCATCGGAAACGCATTGGCTCAAAATCTCTTTAAAGGACAAAATCCCATTGGCCAAAAAGTGAAAATACTGGATAAAAAGTTTGATGTAATTGGAGTGTTGGAAAAGAAAGGGGAAGGTACTGTTGATTTTGAAAATTCAGATAATATTGCTTTTATTCCGTTTAATTATGTCCGTTATTTATACGGTTCCTATCTGAAGAATTTAGACATTACAATAAAAGTAAAGGGGAAAAAGGGGACGGATATTAATGAATTGGAAGATGAAATCAGGGGAGTTCTTCGGGCCATCAGAAAATTAAGACCAGGAGATGAGGATAGTTTTGCTTTGAACAGGGCCAGTTTCATTGGCGATAAATTAAATGATATTTTCAGAAGTCTGAGTTTAATGGGTTGGATAATTGCCGCTTTTTCCATTTTAGTAGGAGGATTTGGTACAGCCAATATCATGTTCGTATCCGTAAAAGAACGTACTTTTTTAATCGGTATCGAAAAAGCACTAGGTTCTCCTCGTTACTTTATACTTACCCAGTTTTTAGGGGAAGCCATATTCCTATGCCTTATTGGGGGACTTATTGGATTGTTTTTGGTTTTCCTGGTAGTTCTTGCAGTAAATAGTTTTCAAAGCGATTTACATCTTGTTCTTACACTGAAAAATGTGATTATCGGGATTGGCCTGTCCTCTGTAATTGGTATTGTTGCAGGATTTATACCTGCATACCGTGCTTCACGCCTGGATCCAATTAATGCTATTCGGAAAACATTTTAAGAAGCTGTATATGGATTGGGGAAAATTAATTAATTCGTCCGGGATATTCTCTTAATGCAACTGCGAGGCAAGCCATTGCCTTTTTGAGGTCTTCTTTATTCAACACGTAAGCAATTCTTACTTCATTGTGGCCAAGACCTTTAGTGGCATAAAATCCTGGAGCGGGAGCCATCATAACTGTTTGATTCTCATATTCAAAAGATTCCAGTATCCATTGGCAAAAAAGATCGGCATCATCAATGGGCAGTTTAACGGTTGTGTAAAATGCGCCTCCGGGATTTGGACATTTTACGCCTTCCATATTATTCAAAGATTCGACCAGAAGATCTCTCCTGGAAACATATTCTGCCAATACATTTTCAAAATAGCCTGCAGATACATCTACTGCAGCTTCTGCTCCAGCCTGTTCCAAAGTGGGAGGACAAAGTCTGGACTGTCCTAATCGAAGAGCTGAATCGATGAGTTTTTTATTTTTGGAAACAATGGCCCCGATTCTTGCGCCACAAGCACTATACCTTTTGGATATAGAATCCAGGACAACTGCATGCTGTTCAAGTCCCTCCAGGGTCAGAATAGAATAATGCTTCCGACCATCGTAAACCATTTCCCTGTATACTTCATCAGCAAAAAGAAAGATATCATATTTTAGCACCAGCTTCCTCAATTGCTCTAATTCAGCTTTAGAATATAAATAGCCGGTCGGGTTGTTTGGATTGCAGATCATTATGGCCCTGGTATTCGCTGAAATCAATTTTTCAAATTCATTGATTGAAGGCAATGCAAATCCATTGTCAATACTTGAGGTAATTGGTTTAATTGTGATGCCGGCAATTAATGCAAAAGCATTATAGTTGGTGTAAAAAGGTTCAGGAATGATTATTTCATCTCCAGGATTCATGCAGGAATACAATCCGAAGAGCAATGCTTCACTGCCTCCTGTAGTAACTATGATGTCACTGTAATCGACATCTATATCGTATCGCATGTAATAAGAAGCTAATTTCTTTCTATAGCTTTCGATACCTGCGGAATGAGAATATTCTAATACATTGTGATCAAAGTTTTTAATGGCATTCCAAAATTCAGGTGGTGTTTCAATATCGGGTTGACCAATATTGAGATGATAGATCTTAATCCCTCTTTTTTGAGCCTCCTCAGCAAAAGGAACTAATTTTCGAATCGGGGAGGCAGGCATTAATTCAGCTTTCATTGACAGTTCAGGCATAGCTATATTGTTTATTGTTATTTAAAAAGCAAGACGAAGATATTGAATTTTAAAAATACAAATGTGTTTGATTGGAATAAAAAAATCCCCGGTTATAACTGATGGGTTCAGAATAACCGGGGATAGCGCTAAAAACTAACCTTAACTGAGCGCAGTCTTTATAATAATTTAAACGAAAACTTCATGTCATATGTTTTGCCGATTTCAACATCATCAACTTTAATAGTCATTGTTTTCATTTTTTCGATTACATAGCTTTCTAAATTATTAAAAATTGAGTTGGTGCGTATAATCCTAATTTTACCATCTTTGTTTACTAAAAAACTCACAAATACATCACCTTCTATTTTATTGTTTATTGCAAATTCAGGATATGTAATCTCATTTATTATTGCTTGTTTTACTTTTGAATCTTTGATTTCATCTGTATTATCCATAGCAATTGCAAAATTAATACCGAAAAGTAGTGTAACTAAAACTGCCCAAATTCCTTTTTTCATTTTTTTGTCATTTATGAAGGCCTGATCCTTCTGTTTAAGAATTGAATTTTATAATGTTGCTGTAATGACGAAGCAACAGAGAAAATTGTTACAATCTTTTTTTTAATCTTTCAATTCTGGGATGTCCATATTCATCGTAAAACTTGACAGTTCTGTATTTTCAGAAAGTAATCTTGATCTGGATTCGGTGAACCGGCTGAGTAGAAATAAGAAGATTTAAAGTGTGATAGACAATGATATTAAAACTATCTACAGAAGAGAATTAGGAATGGAGTTTATAAATATCTAATTAAAAACTTTTTAACTATGCTTAAATAGAATAAGCCGTTTAGCCTTTGAAATTATTCTATAAAGCTTATAAAACATTTTTATTTATTCATAATATTATAACACGAAGATTCACGAAGTTTTAAGAAATCCAAAATTAACATAAATAATTAGGTCAATTCTTCGAATTAAGTATCATGTTTCAACCGTTAAACGGGTTAGAGTATTAATTTAAAACTTGGTTCTTTCTAATCATTCATGAAGTAAATTCAAAAAAAAAGAGCTGCTATTAAGCAACTCTTTTTTTATTTAAGGCATTGACTTTAATTTTTATCCCAATATAGTTTGGTAGCCAGATAATCACCTCCAACAGCAGAAGCTGCAGCGGTATAATTGGCTCCATTCAGCGTTTGCTCACCACTTGGATAAGTATACCTGTATGGGAATCCACCTTCTGTAGGGGTTGGTGGCATATTCATAGTTGGAGCATCCAATCTCCTCCATGATGTCCAGCCTTCATAGCCTCTCATATAAAATGAAATCCAGGCCTGGGTTCCGATTTTATCTTTCCAGGTTCCCTGATTATAGGCAACTGCTGGTTGAGCCAGGTAGGTAGTAGCATCTGTTGCAGTACCTCCCCATTCGATGATGGAAGCAGTAACAGCAGCATCATAATACGTAGAAGCACTAGGATCGCTAATACGTGCAGCTGCTTCAGCAAGGTAAAACTGAATTTCAGAATAGGTCATAAGTGCACTTCCAAATGTTGGATCTTGACTGATGGCCGTATTAATATGGGAATAATTGCCATAAGCACTGCTATGTCCGTAATCACCACCTAAATAATACACATTACCCAGACTGTCCTCAAGATTCTGATCATAATATAAAGATATACGAGGATCGTTCAGGAGGTTCATCATGTCGACCAGTGTATTTGCAGCTACGTAGTCCAGACGACCACTAAGAGTAAGATCTTCATACAATGGATTTGTATTGGGTGTACCACTCAGGTAATTGAAGACTGCATTTTCTGCAGAGGATGCAAAAGTTCCGGGTGCGGCTGCAGTAATACTTGCTGCAACTAATGCAGCTTCAGAAGCTACATCTGCCAATTGAAGAGCCATTTTTACTTTTAAACCATTGGCAAATGCTTTCCACATGGCCACGTCACCGTGATAAATAATATCAGCAGCGCCAAAGCTTCCGTTGGCTACATCCAGGGCTGTGATAGCAGCAGAAACACGTGCGATCAGGTCCTTATGAATGGTCAATGCATCATCATAAGCCGGTTGTACATTATCGATATCAAGTGCCTCTGTATAGGGAATGTCTCCCCACAAGGTGATCATAAGATCCCATGTATACACTTTAACGATTTCAATAATCTGGAGACTGTTCGCTTGAGCTGCAACTTCTGCAACACCCGAAGGCGTTTCGTCACCTATCAGCATTTCAGCCCGGTTCAGATCCTGTAAAACATCACGATAATATTCCCTCCATGCATAGTCAGGAACATTCCTGGCAAAAATATTATAATTAGCTTCATCCGTATAAGTCGTTTCAGTAAGATATTGTGACCAAAGGTTAAAATTACTTACGTTCACGTTTAAACTTGCTAATTGATCAGAAAGATTCTTTAAAGCATTTGAAAAGAGTGTATTCCCAGGAACATCCGTGGGGCTCTTAACATCCTTGTTCAGATCAGTTAAATCAGCACAAGAGACTGCTAAAAAGACAAGTATTAAATATAGTATCTTTTTCATAGTATTCATTTTTAGAATTGAACTTTAAGATTGAAACCAATATTACGCGTAGTAGGCATAACCCCACTTTGCCATCCTTGTGTATTACTGGCACCTAAGCCTGCTTCAGGATCTGCGTCTGGTAAATTCTTATGTAGAATCGCCAGGTTATTACCAACAAGGCTCAAGGTAAGGGCTGCAATTCCAATATTTTTCAGAGAGTTATCTGAAAAACGGTAGGAAATCTCAGCTTCTCTTAATTTTACATAGGAAGCATCATAGATGAAAGCAGCATTGGGATTTCTAGCCCATCCATAAGGTCCGCTATACCTGTCAGCATGCACACGTATGGTATTAGTTTGGCCATCCTGGTTAACGCCTTCCAGCACTACACCACCATCATCATTAACATGATCTCTTTGTGGATTTCCTAAATCGTTATTACCCACAGTGTGGAGATATAAACCGGTTCCTCCACCATAATACTGGTCTAAGGAGAATATGCTACCACCATGTTGCATGTCAATCAGGAATCCAAATCCCCAATTCTTGTACATAAAAGTATTATACATTCCGGCACGCCAGAGTGGGTTAATGTCACCCAATACGTTATTGGTAGTTGAAGTTCTCATCCAGTAACCCGAGTTAGAATCAACTATCCGATCTCCTTCAGGATCATCATTGTAGTAAACAAAATCTCTACCCTGGATTGTACCATAAGGTTCTCCAACTGTTGCATTGATAGTCAGACCTCCCTGGAATGAACGAAGCTGCAGATTATCTACTCCTTCGAATAAGGAAATGACCATATTGCGGTTAGCAGACCAGTTCAATGTAACATTCCAACTGAAATCCTTAGTTTGGGCGGGAGTAGCATATACGCTTAATTCAATACCCTTGTTTTCAACTTCACCAGAATTCACATACTTTGTTGAATAACCAGAGGCAGTAGACACTGCTACAGGCATAATCTGGTTGATAGTATTAGTTTTATAAAGAGCGACATCAAATCCTAATCGTCTTTTCAGGAACGCCATTTCAACTCCGGCTTCAGTACTGTTAGTCCTTTCGGGTACTAACTCTGAATTGTTCTTAATACTAGGTACTGAGAATAAAGTAACACCTCCAAATGGACTGGGTTGAGCATAATTATCATATAGACTTGCAAAAGGAGCATCATTACCTACTTGAGCATAATTTAACCTTGCTTTTGCGAAAGGCAGCCAGTCAGCTTGAACCAGTTTTGAAAAAATGAAACTACCTGAAATGGAAGGATAGTAATAAATGTTATTATCAGCAGGCAATGTAGAAGACTGATCCCTTCTTATTGTTGCGTCTAAATACAACATTTCATCAAAACCCAGAGATGCACTTGCAAATACACCATTAACACCCATTGTTTCTTCTATTTCCTCGGGAGCCAAAGGAGGACTTGCTGAGTTTGCAATTGAGAATAATTCAGGTACAATTAAACCTCCATTAGTTGAAGCATATATTGAACTGAAATAGTTCCTTCTCATATTGGTTCCCAATAGAGCTGAGAGGTTTAATTTTTCAGAAAGGTCTTTCTGGAAATTGGCCATCAAGTCATAATTAACTTCTGTGCCCGAAAGATTTCTTCTTCCATAACCAGAAGTAACATCACCTAAACCAATACCAAATGCACCGGAAACACTACCATACCCCTTGCGTTCTTCCCTTATCTGACTATAATTATCAATGGAAGCACGGGCAGTAACACTCAGATAATCAGTGAAATCCCATTTAACCTGTACGTTTCCAAAAAGGTGATCACGGTTGTCAGACTGATAATTGTGATCACGCTCCCAGTAGAAGTTATTCCAGTAAATAGGTGACAAATCGCCATTTTCAGGTTGACTCATATTCCAGGTGTAATTTTTACCTGTTTCATCATAAATGTCTTTTTGCTCCTGCAAATCAACATTAGTTTGCCACCACTGACGGAAGCAGGAAATAATGTTATCTGCATAACCTGTGGCATTACGTCCTGTTGTTGCTTGATTTACATAATTGGCTGTAGAACTGACAGTTATCTTTTTAGTCACGTCATATGTTGATGAAAACGAAAAACTGTTTTTATCCAGTTTACTATTTGGATAAAGACCAGATGCAGCATAATTGGTATAGGACAAACGAAAATCTGAATTAACACCAGCACCACTTACAGTTAATGTATTTGAAGTGGAAAATGTTGTGTTAAAGAATGTAATTGGACCGTTTGCTGCATTTACCCATGGAGTTTTCTTTTGATAATTTGGCGACTCTGGGACAAATGAATTCCACTGATAAACCTGAAGGTTTGGATCAAATTTTTCACCATAAGAAGCATCTTCAGTGGTAGGAACGTATAAAACATCGTCTGTTCCTGTCCAGGGTAAAGGACCTTCATATAAACCAGGGTGATCTCCTCCACTGTAGTAGGGGCCATATCCAGCACCATATTCATCCTGATAAGTAAGGAATGTACTTGGATCAACAAATCCTGCAGTTACATTTGAGCTGAAGCTGATTCCTAAGCTACCAGTACCTGGTTGGACTTCATCACTTCCTCTTTTGGTAGTAATGATGATCACACCATTGGCTGCACGAGCACCATACAATGCAGTAGCAGCAGCACCTTTCAGAATGTTGATGGATTTAATATTGTCAGGATTAATATCTGAAACCACACTTCCATAATCAAACCCTGCGCCTCCTCTTCTCTGGTAAGCTGTGTTTTCAGGGGAATTAGTCATGGGAACACCGTCCACAATGAATAATACCTGGTTGCTCCCAGTAAGAGAATTGGATCCTCTCATAACAATATTGGTAGATCCACCTAAGTTACCACTGTTTTTAATTTCAACACCTGAAACTTTTCCGGATATGGAATTAATAAGGTTGTCTGTTTTTACCCTGCTCATATCCTCCCCGGAAACTTCCTGGGTGGCATATCCAAGTGATTTCTTTGTCCTGGAAATACCGAGAGCAGTGACGACAACTTCTTCAAGCTGCATAGCGTCATCCTCCATGGTAACATTAATAACTGTTTTGCCTCCAATTACAACTGATACAGTTTTTTTCCCTATAAAAGAGAAAATCAATGAGGTTGCAGTCGCAGGCGCGGATATCTGATACTTTCCATCAATATCCGTACTTGTTCCAATTGATGTACCTGAAACAAGAACTGTTACTCCGGGCAAGGCAGTGCCATCTTCAGCACTGGTTACTTTACCAGAAATAACCTTGTTCTGCGCATGTGTTGCCAACATTCCGAGAAACATCATGAATGCAAGCATAATTGTAAATTTTCTCATACGTTAAATTTTAAGTTTTTAAAAAAGTTAAGGTTAGTTATAACATAATGTATAATATACGAAATGCCAAAATAAAGAGCATAATTATCTATCTTGATAATTTTTCCTATTCTCATTACGGGTGATTGGTTAGTTTTACCGAACAAGTATACTAAAAATTTATTAGAATTGTTAACAAAATGAAATAAAAATAAAGAAGGAAATTTAACAAGTGGATACATTGAGGCATGTTTACCAGCAGTTTATTGAAATAGAAGGATAATTTGATAAGATTGTATTTACCGGCATAAAAGCTGAATTTGGAGACAAAGTTGAAAACTCAATTGAAAATCATGTGGTTTTAAAATAATTAAATGTGAAATTCGTTTTTCAGGCAAACAATGAGAAATTAATTATTCATTAGTTTATGGGCATCGTAAGGCAGGAAAGTATAAAAGCCACATTTTTTTCTGCTATAGGTGTAGCCATTGGTTTTTTTAGCCAGGTTTTTATTTTTACCAGATTACTGGCGCCTTCCATTGTCGGACTAATCAAACTGATACAATCATTTTCTAATTTATTTTCCTTTTTTTCTCTCTTTAATCTCCCCAGTATTACTATTCGATTCTTTCCTTATTTCAGAAATAAAGAAAAAGGACATCATGGTTATCTTTTTTTTGCCATGGTATTTGCAACAATTGGATTTACTTTCTTTTTCATCCTATCGGTTATTTTCAGGGAGGAGATATTAAATCTGTATATTGAAAAATCAAAGCTTTTTACCAAACATTTCAATTTGGTATTTCCAATCATAATTGGAGTGAGTTTAATGAAATTACTCAGTGCCTATTTATTGTCACTCTTCAAAATTGTGTATTCAGCTGTTGTAAAAGAAATTTACATAAAGGTTTTCACTTTATCGTGTGTACTGCTTTATTATTACAAGGTTCTGGATTTTGATGGGTTTCTGATATCCTTTGTCGGTGCATACGCACTTTCAAGTATTTTGTTGTTGCTTTATGTAATTTCTATTGGGGAATTTCATATCCGGGTGAATTTTAAGCTTTTTGATAAACAGATGGTCAAAAAGATGTCGAATTATGCTACATATGGTTATCTGTCGGGACTTGTTCAATCTTCAATCATAGAGATCGATAAACTGATGATCGCGAGCATGGTCAGTTTATATTCAACGGGTATTTATGGCATTACAGCCCTGTTTAGTATGATACTAAACCTTCCTCAGCAGGCTATATCAAATATTAGTGGGTCGTTGGCATCGCAGGCATTTAAGGATAATGACTTTGATAAAATTAAAGAGCTCTATAAAAAAACAGCTCTGAATCAATTTATTATTGGCAGCTTGATATTTATGCTTATTTGGTTTAATGTAGATGCAGTATTGAGTTTTATGCCTGTCGATTATCTGAAAGGCAAATATGTCATCCTGATTTTAATTTCCATGAAATTATTCGACATGGGTACAGGCATTAATGGAGGCATCATAAATATGTCTAAATATTATCGATTAATGCTCTTGTTTAACAGTCTTTCTTTGATTTTAGCTGTTACTGCTAACCTCTTACTGATTCCTCTTTATGATATAAATGGTGCTGCCTTAGCTACTTGTATTTCAATCATTTTTTTCAATGTATTAAAACTGCTGTTTATTTGGTGGAAATTCAAAATACTTCCATTTTCGATTCAATATATTAAGGCTGTAGGTGTTTTTGTATTCATGTCAATAATTGCTTATTTAATTCCTACCTCCAAAATAAATATTGAAAATCAAAACATCAACTCATTCTTTGACATAGCTGTTAAATCTATTATTATCTTTGCCGGATTCACCATTCTGACACTTGGATTGAGAGTATCAGAAGATGTAAATGATTTGTATAAAAAGACTTTGTTGAGAATTAAATCATGGTTCATCAAATAGACAATAAGTATATTAATTTGAATCCCAGTGAATTATTGCCATCAGATTTCAGGCATCCTGTTTTTGTATTAGGTTTAATGCGCAGTGGAACCTCTTTGCTTTTGAATATTCTATCCGAGCATCCTCAATTGTTAAAAATTGGGGTAGAGTTAAATTCCATCTGGACACAAATTGGTGGAGCCTGTTGCCAGGGAGAATGTCATTATAAAACAGCAAAGGATGTAAAGCCTGAGTATGTTGTAAATATGACAAATTATTTCAGGGAAAGTATTTTTTACTATCGATCCGGCAGACAGGCCTGGAAAAGATTTTTATTCTCCAGGAAGTATGGATCAGGTGGGATTAGTAAAGACTGGGATCAGATTATACCTGTAAACAAATCGCCCCATCTGAGCAATAAGGCATTGTATCTGCATGAAATGTTCCCGGAGTCAAAGTTTATTTTAATAATAAGGTCTATTCAAAGCCATAGTTATAGTTTGAAAAGGCATTTTGAGAAAGATTACGAAAAGCGTAAATTGGTGAATTATTTGCCACAGGATGGTAAAAATTGTTGGACAAGGATGTGGCTGGAGGATTTGGCTGATAAAGATCAGAACAGGATCTTCCCATCTAATTTCTCTTTGATCCCTGAGGCCTGGATACATATGAATTATCAGACAATCAAAGATTTGGAAAACTGCGGAACCGAATTTTACAGAATATTCTCCTATGAGGATTTGATTCAGAAACCGGAGGTTGTATTGTCTGGGATGTTTGATTTTCTGGGGTTGGATTCGAAACACAATAAAAATGTCCAGAAGATTGCTGGGCGTAAGCGAAAAGTTTTTAATGCTCACACTGTCGATCCTCTGAATGCATGGAAAAAGAAATTAACTGAAGTAGAGATAGGTGCAATTGAAGGATTGTTAATGAATAATAAAATGAAATATTTTTCAATTCTTGAAAGTATTAATTCTTGCAGTCAGGAGAAGATAGTGGATAGGTTGCCTCCTACATACTAATTATATATAGAGTTGAAAAAGACATTCAAAATAGTAAAAATCCGGGTACTTAACATTCTACTTACTATCTTAGATATCCTTCGGGATGTCGTAAAATTTAGGAAGTATAACAAAAAAATTATTGATGTTCTAAAAGAAGTAGAAGGAAAGAAGTACATAATAATTATTGCTAATAAATTTTATCCAAGAGTTGAAAAGATTGTCTCAGGATTAATAATGCTGGATTTTCCAGTAATATTATTGTATAAACAAGGTGAAATTACTAATCAGGATAATTATACTGAAATATTTCAATTGAATAGTCCTGCAAGGTTTCTTAACCTATCCAGAAAGTTTAAGCCATTAGTTTTTCATATTTTCTCCAAATGGAATTTTGATATTGCAGAATTAATGATCAAAAAAAAGATTGGAAAAATAGTTTTCGATGATTATGATGTTATGTCTGGTTTTGTAAATATTGAAATTGCTAGAGTACATTATCCAGGTCAAATTAAGAAAGAGCGGTATTGTTTGGAGAATGCTGACGGCCTTTGCTGCAGAAGTCTAGAAACTCAATTATGTAAACGTGTTTTAAAATATAAATTCAAAGGCAGAAGGATCTTTTTTCCAGAATATATGATGAAAGAGCCTGATCGATTGATAAATGAAAAAATTGAGAACAAGACAATAGTTTATGCAGGAAATTATAATGAATCTATCTTATTAATAGCCAAGGAAATCAGAAAAATTGGATGGAGTATGGATGTTTATCCATCTTATAAAATTTCTATAAAAAAACCAAAAGGAATTACTAATTTAAGATTCTTTGAATCGCTTGACCATGCATTATTAATTAAAGCTCTTAAAAAGTATGATGTAAGCTTACAAATTCCTAATCAAATATCTGTTGCAACTTCAAAAAGATATAATGAGAATAAAAGGCATTATAGTATGGCAGCCAAGATATTTGATTATATGGAAGCTGGATTAGGGGTCCTTATAATTGATCAAGTTTTACAAAAATGGATATTGAATAGGTATAAAAGAGCTGTTTGTATTGACGATAATGGAGATATACTTGAAAGTCTTAATTCAAAATTGAAAAATCTAAATGAACATTCTGAAAAGAGAGATGAACAGGAATATTCACTATTAAAACTGACAATTAGATATCAAATAGCAAGATTGAAAGATTTTTATGAGAGCATCAACAGCTGAGGGTGTAACTATGGAATTATGATCCAGGTTCTGTTAAATAGAAATATGCATTTATTGATCTGCTATAAAATGCTAATTTTGTAACCAATTATAAAGATTTAATAATGCAGAAAAAGACGTTAGTTGGTGTATTATGGTGGCCACATTCAGGTGGAAGATGGTTATCAAGGAGTTTGTTGGGTCAACATTCAAAAATATATAAGACGGTTTTCACTCATCCATGGCTTTACATTTCCACTGATATGATTATGAGTCAGGATAATACGTCACAAGTTCATAAAGCACGATCATTACCTGAATTAAATTTACATCTTGAAGCATTAATCTCAAGTATTGACAATGGCAGGAAAAAAGGCTTGACTGATTATTTTAGTTTTATTCAAAATAAATATTTAGAATCTGTCGACAGTAAGAATATTATTTTGGGTGAAATATGTATGGGTAGTCCAATTCCTCGGCCAGTAGATATAAATCTTTTGTTTAAGGTAAAACCTGATTTTAAACTGATTCATTTAGTTCGAAATCCTGTTGATTGTTTCCCTTCTTTTGCATCTCGTCATGAAATGGATGGGGATGCAGTAAAAATTGCCGGAAGTTGGGTAACCCTGAACTCAATTATTAGAATATACTTTGAAAAGAATAAAGATTTAGCTAAGCAATTTCTCTTGATTAGATATGAAGATTTAACAAATAATACAAAAAACGAACTTATTAAAATGTGCAAATTTTTACAAATTGATTTTGAGGATAATATGCTAGATACTGTAAATCAAATCTGGGGAAAAAGTACCAAATCCAAATGTGGCAGGGACAAAATTGAGGTAATAAAATCCATTGCTTCAAACGAGTTATCTTATTACAATTATAAATAATATTAAATGCATTTAAAAAATATTTATATTACTGGTGGAGCAGGATACGTAGGGTCAGCATTAGTCCCAAAATTATTAGATGAAGGCTATAAAATTACTGTTATTGACCTGATGATTTATGGTGAAGACACATTAAACAATCACCCTAATCTGATAAAAATTAAAGGTGATATACGAGATAAAGAATTACTTCGTAAAACAATTGAAGGAAATGATGCTGTAATTCATTTAGCCTGTATTTCAAATGATCCGAGTTTTGAACTTAATCCGGATTTAGGCAAATCTATTAATCTGGATGCATTTGAGCCTTTGGTAAGGATTTCAAAGGAAGCTGGGATAAAACGCTTTATTTATGCTTCATCATCAAGTGTCTATGGAATAAAAGATGTGCCAAATGTAACTGAAGATGTTGAATTGGAGCCTTTGACAGATTATTCAAAATTCAAGGCTGTATGTGAAAGGATTCTCATGTCTTATATGTCTGATAACTTTACCGTTGTAACAATAAGACCTGCAACAGTATGTGGATATTCTCGCAGATTGCGACTTGACCTTACAGTAAACATATTAACAAATTTAGCTGTTAATAAAGGTCAAATTACAGTATTTGGTGGAGACCAAAAACGCCCTAATATTCATATTGAAGATATTGTGGATTTGTATATTGATTTGCTTAATGTGTCTGATAAGAAAATTGCTGCTAAGATTTTCAATGCTGGGTACGAAAATTACACAGTCTCTGAAATTGCGGAAATGGTGAAAAATGTTATTGGTGATAAAGTGAAGATAATAACTACACCTACCGATGATCATCGTTCTTACCATATTTCTTCAGCTAAAATCAAAAAAGAACTGGGTTTTGAACCTAAACATACAATTGAAGACGCTGTCAAGGATTTAAAGATTGCTTTTGAAAAGGGATTAATTCCAGATTCCCTCTCAGATGATAGGTATTTCAACGTGAAGCGAATGCAAAACATTGACTTAATGTGATGAGAGTGCCCTATATTGATATAAATGCTCAACATATCCCTATTAAAGGTGAACTGCTTGCAGAAGTAGAAAAAATTCTGACAAGCGGGCAGTTTATTCTCGGTAAAGCTGTCGAAGAATTTGAAAAGAAATTTGCAGAACTGTGTCAAACTAAATATGCTATTGGTGTAGCAAACGGAACAGATGCCTTAGTACTGGCAATGAAAGTTCTGGGAATTGGTCCGGGTGATGAGGTGATTACTGCTCCAAACTCATTTCTTGCATCTGCCTCCTCCATTGTTCTGGTTGGAGCAACTCCTGTTTTTGCAGATGTTAGGGATGATTTCAATATTGATCCACAAGCAGTTAGAAACGCAATTACACCTCAAACTAAAGCCATAATACCGGTGCATTTAACAGGTCGTCCTGCGGATATGGATGCCATTTGTGAAATTGCAAATGAAGAGGGGATATTTATTATTGAAGATGCAGCACAAGCTGTCGGAGCAACATACAAGGATAAAGCGGTTGGCAGTATTGGAACGATGGCTTGTTTCAGTCTACATCCACTTAAAAATCTATCAGCTTCAGGAGATGGGGGGGTAATTACAACCAATGACAGGGAACTCAAAAATAAACTCCTTCTTTTACGGAATCATGGTTTAAAGAATAGAGATGAGTGTGTTGAATGGAGTTTGAACAGCAGGCTTGATGAGGTGCAGGCAGCAATACTTAACGTCAAATTGAGTCACCTTGAAAGTTGGAACCAACGTAGAAGATATCTAGCTTCCATATATCAATCAACTCTTGTCGACTATGTGGTTGTACCTAAAGATAATGAAAAGGAAAAAGCAGTTTATCATACGTTTATTATCCAAACAGAGAAAAGAGATGATTTACAGGCTTTTTTGTTTAATAATGAAATAGAAACTAAAATTCATTATCCAATTCCAATTCACCTACAGGAGGCTGCAAAGGAGTTGAATTATAGAGATGGCAGTTTTCCTGTAACAGAAAAACAGGTGCAGGAAATTCTAAGTTTACCTATTTATCCTGAATTAGGTGATGACCAGGTACATTATGTTTGTAATAAAATTGTTGAGTTTTTTAAGGAGAGAAAATGAGGACTTTAGTTACAGGAGGATGCGGATTTATTGGAAGTCACATTGCTGAAGCTTTATTGATGAGAGGTGATGAAGTCATCATTATAGACAATTTAAGCACGGGTAGACTTTTAAATATTGAACATCTCAGGAGCAATCCCAATTTAACTTTTGTTGAATGCGATATTTCTGATCATGAACAAATTGAACCCTGGTTTAAAAATATTGATTGGGTATTTCATATCGCAGCTTTGGCTGATATAGTTCCCTCTATTCAAATGCCATTGTTGTATCATAATTCAAATGTGAATGGTACCATTTCAGTTTTGGAAGCCGCTCGCAAACATGATGTAAAACGCTTCATTTATGCTGCTTCTTCATCATGTTATGGAATTCCTGATGCCTATCCTACTCTAGAATCTGCAGAAATTCGACCACAATATCCTTATGCAACAACAAAGTATTTAGGTGAGCAATATGTCATGAATTGGCATTATATATATGAATTGCCTGTAACTAGTATGCGTTTTTTCAATGTGTATGGAACAAGGTCAAGGACATCCGGAACTTATGGAGCTGTTTTTGGCGTGTTTTTAGCGCAAAAACTGAATAAAAAACCATTTACTGTTGTAGGAAATGGAACTCAAACCCGGGATTTTACTTATGTTTCTGATATTGCAAATGCATGTATTACTGCTGCAGAACATCCTGATGCAGCTGGCGAGATTATGAATGTTGGAAGTGGAAATACATATAGCATAAATCGTCTGGTTGAATTATTAGGTGGCGAAGTGACCTATATTCCTAAAAGACCAGGTGAACCTGATTGTACTTTTGCAGATATTTCAAAAATCAGAAAATTATTGAATTGGGAGCCAAAAGTCAGTTTTGAAAAAGGAGTGCAAAAAATGATTGATCAGATTGACTATTGGAGAGAGGCACCACTTTGGGATCAGCTATCTATTGCTGAAGCGACAAAAGACTGGTTTAAATATTTAGGGAAATGATAAAGAACAAAATATATTTACTGGATCAACTTGGACAGATTATTTCAAAACTTAAGGAGGAAGGAAAAACTGTTGTTCATTGTCATGGAGTTTTTGACTTAATTCACCCTGGTCATATCAAGCATTTTGAAGCAGCTAATAGATTCGGGGATGTACTAGTGGTAACAATCACAGAAGATAAACATGTAAATAAAGGTCCGGGAAGACCCATTTTTACTGAGTCATTGCGAGCTGAAAATATTGCTGCTCTTCAATATGTTGATTTTGTGGCAATTAATAGATTTTCTACAGCAATAACAGCAATTGAAGCCATAAAACCTGACTTTTATGTAAAAGGACAGGACTATAAAATTGAATTAGAAGATATTACCGGGGGTATTGTTGAAGAAAGAAACAAGGTAGAAGAATACGGAGGAAAACTGGTTTTTACTGAAGAGATACAGTTTAGTTCATCCAGGCTAATAAACAGGCATTTGGAGGATTCATCTGAAGAAATAAAGGAATATCTTGCTGATTTAAGGTTACGTTTATCTTATGATCAACTTAAAAATTATTTTGATAAAATCGTAGATCTAAAAGTGCTGGTTTTAGGAGATATTATTCTGGATGAATATCAATTTGTAAGTCCATTGGGAAAAGCGTCTAAATCTGCGACAATATCAGCCAAGAAATTACAATCTGAAATTTATGCTGGAGGGGCACTTGCTGTGGCCAACCATATAGCCGGTTTTGTCAAGGAAGTCAGGTTAATCACTAGTTACGGACAAAATGAGTCAACCAACTACCTGGATTTTATCAAAGAAAAACTGAATCCCAAAGTAATTTTTAAAGGAATTTATACTCCGGGGAGACCAACTGTGGTAAAGAGAAGATTCGTTGATAAAGTCTTTAAACATAAATTATTTGAGGTCATCGAAATTAATGATTCACCTCTTTCAAAATCTGATAAGCAAAAGGTAATCGACGAACTAAAAAGCTGTGAAGAAACATATGATTTAATTGTCGTTGCAGATTTTGGGCATGGATTAATAGATAGTGAAATTGTTTCATGCATTGATGAATTAAGACTGTTTACGGTATTGAATACTCAGACGAATAGTGCTAACATGGGATATAATTTATTAAATAAATATTCATCCTGTGATTATTTTTCAATTGACAAGGAAGAGGCGCGACTAGCCATGCATGACAAACACGCAGAAATTGAAAAATCACTTTTTCAATTAATCCATAAGGTAAATGCAAAAAATGGTGTTGTCACACTGGGTACTGAAGGTGCCTTAATAGGGAGTTCCCATACTAATCAAACTGTGAAGTCTCCTGTATTATCTCATGAGGTAATTGATACAATAGGTGCAGGTGATGCTTTCCTCTCTGTAACTTCTTTATTAGCTAAAATAAATGTTCCTGCTGAAGAAATAGTATTTATAGGCAATGCTGTCGGGGCAATGGCAGTAAAAATATTAGGTAATAAATCATATATAGAAAAAGTTCCTTTAATGAAGTATCTGAAAACACTATTAACCTGAAATCATGTTTGCACCGTATATAGATAATTTTAATCACATAATAAGTTCAGCGGAAACAAGCGTTGAAAACTTCACTGCAATAGAAATAAATAAAGCCTTTGCCTTAATTATAGTTGATTTAGAACAGCTGGCTAAGCAAAAGGGGACTGTTTACTTAATTGGAAATGGAGGGAGTAGTGGAATCATTTCTCATTCGTCTGTTGATTTTATCAATAGTTGTAAAATAAAGGCTGTCCCATTATCAGACAACAGTCAACTTACTTGTTTTGCAAATGATTATGGCTATGAACAGGTTTTTAGCAAACCGCTTGAAATATTAATAGGAAAAAATGATATGCTAATTGCGATAAGCAGTTCTGGTTCATCTATGAATATTATTAACGCAGTTAAAACAGCCAGGCAAAAGCAAGCTAAAATCCTTACTTTATCTGGCTTCAACCCTGATAATCCTCTAAGAGCATTAGGAAATTATAATTTTTGGCTTAATTCAGATAATTATGGAAGAGTTGAAATCGGACATGCATTATTACTTCACCTGATCACCGACTATTATTCTCATAAATTAATATAATATTTTCAAACTAAATCGTTTAAATAAAAAACAGTAATTTAGGCGACAATTTTTTACAAACGGAAACTCTTAATTTTTCATATAATGATAAAAACTGCGTTCTTACTATGTTTAACAGTTCTTTATTTTTCCGCATTCACTCAACCTGGTACAGTTAAAAGTTCCTTGAAAATTGGAGCATTGTCCAACAATTTTGTTGGAACACTTTCTGATGGTGATTTTTTTGGGAGTTCTGTAACTTATTTAAATGATATTGATGGAGATGGGGTGGGAGATGTAGCAGTTGGTTCATTTCAAGATGATGATGGAGGCTATGATAAAGGAGGAGTCTGGATCTTACTCCTAAAGCCTGATGGTACAATTAAAACATATAAAAAAATCAGTGATATTCATGGAGCATTTAATGCAGGCTTGAACGATGAAGATCATTTTGGTGCTGGCATGAATGCTATTGGTGACTTGGATAAAAACGGCATATGTGAAATAGCTGTTGGAGCAGGAGCAGATGATGATGGAGGAGATGGTAAAGGTGCCGTTTACATTATTTTTCTTGATTCTGATGGCACTACCAAGAAATTTACAAAAATCAGTGAATTGTCAGGAGGTTTAAATACAACGTTAGGCAATAGAGCTGCATTTGGGTCAGACATTGCATTAATTGGAGATTTGGATAAAGATGGAATTGATGACATTGCTGTTGGTGGACCTAGACATACTGTAAGTGGTATTTCAAAAGGCGCCATTTGGATTTTATTTTTAAATGCTGATGGAACTGTTAAAAACAAAACGTACATTACTGAGGGGAATGGAGGATTTGCAGGAAATTTGGAAAAGGATGGTTTTTTTGGATGTTGCATTGAAGGGATTGGAGATTTGAACAAGGATGGTGTAAATGATATTATTACTTCTGCATTTCGGGAAAATGATGGTGGAGCCAATTATGGCGCATTATATATATTGTTTCTAAACTCAAATGGAACAGTTAAAATTACCAAGAAAATAAGTAAAACACAGGGTTTATCATCCGTAAGTTTTGTTGGTGATGATTTCTTAGGTCAATCGATTGCGAATATGAATGATTTGGATGGTGATGGCAACGTTGATGTTATTGTTGGTATGCCTGGAAATGGGATCAACTCTGTTAAAGGTAAAGTAGAAGTTTTATTTCTTAATAGCGATGGATCTGTAAAATCCATCCAGGAAATCAGT
>JADHTG010000072.1 GCA_016776505.1 Bacteroidota bacterium | reverse complement strand
TGATCCGTCAGATTTGCATCCACATGAATTTGGAAGGAATCAAATGCGACTTTCATTTTTTGAAGAATGGATGCTACATCCATCCCCGTACAACCTGCTAATGCTGCTAAAATTAGTGGTTTGGGCCTGGGCCCTTGATTTGCACCTCCAAATTCTTCTGCTGCATCCACTGTGATATTATGACCATTTATTTCTGTTGAGAATGACATGGCCTGCTCATGTCTCATGCTAATACTTTCCATATAATTTAATTTATTTCCCTGTCTATTGACAAATTTAGTGCCCTCCGAGATTCTGTCAAAATGGCTTTGAACAAGGATAAGATTTAAAAGCACAAAAATTTGAAATCATCAAGAGTCTTCCTGATCAATAAGCCTTTTTGGCGATGTAAAATTCAGTGATCCCATGCACTTCACACTTTTAAATGGCACTCGATTTGCGGTTTTGGGGCTGTATTTCCACCCTGCAAAAGCGTATATTTGCATTTCTGAATGACAAAGGATAACAAACATACTGATCCCTATGCTTTTCTTATCATTAAGCTGGACGCATTTATCCGTAAATATTACAGGAACCAGATGCAAAAAGGTGCTATTCTGGCAATAACTGTGTTATTATTTTCTTTTTTGTTAGTAAGTGTGTTGGAATATTTTGGACACTTTAACATCCTTATCCGCACTCTTATGTTTTATGGATATATTATTCTGAACGTCATCATTCTTAGCATTTATGTGCTCATTCCAACTCTTAAACTCTATCGGATAGGACCTATTATTTCTCATGAAAAAGCTTCTGAAATTATTGGAAGGCATTTTCAGGATGTAAATGATAAGTTGCTAAACACTTTGCAGCTTAAGAAACAACAACTTAATAATCAGAGTAACAAAATACTTATTGAAGCAAGCATTCAGCAAAAAACAGAGGAATTAAAACCGATTCCTTTTGTGAATGCTATTAATGTACTTGAAAAACGGAAATATCTCAAATATGCGATCATCCCATTGGTAATTATTATGGGACTCTTTATTGGTACGCCCAGCTTGTTCACCGAAAGCTCTGCCAGAATTGTAAAGCATAAAGAGTATTTTGAAAAACCCATGCCTTTTTCTTTCAAATTATTAAATGAAGATTTAAAAGCAATAAAAGGGGAGGATTTTGTTATTAAGCTGGAAGTGAGCGGGGAAAGTTTACCAGCAAAAGTATATGTTGATTTGGATGGAAATACTTACCTCATGCAGCCCAGGGACGCCTCACATTTTGATTACAAAGTAAAAGGAGTCAGAAAGAGCTTCTCATTTAAATTTGTTGTAGGTGAGTTTGCATCTCATGCTTACAAAGTGACAACACTGGCAAAACCACTGCTGGTGGATATGAAAATCCTCATTGACTATCCATTCTATATTGCTAAAGCAGATGAAATAATTACAAATAGGGGTGACTTAACCATCCCGGAAGGAAGTTCAGTAAAATGGGAGTTTAACACGCGTGATGTGGAGAATTTGAATATAGGTTTTTCAGATCATACCTTCAAGCTGACCCGAAGATCAAAAAACAGCTTCGAGTTTTCAAAGAACTTCACTAAAAGCGATTTTTATGTGCTAACCACTTCCAATAAGTTCATGGTGAATAAAGATACGGCTCAGTATTTTATCAATATAATTCCTGATGCTTATCCCAGGATTTATGTGGAATCGGAAAAGGACTCCTTAAATGCAAAATATTTCTTTTTTACAGGCAACATATCCGATGACTATGGACTCACTAAACTTACTTTTAATTACAGGTATACAAGCAGCAGGGACAGCTCTAAGGCAGCAAAAGTATTTAAGCGTACAATTGAGATAAGCAGGAGGGATATTTCGCAGAATTTTTATTATAGTGTGGATCTCAATGACTTGGGAATTCAAGCTGAAGAAGAACTTGAGTATTATTTTGAAGTGTGGGATAATGATGGGATCAATGGCCGTAAATCAACTACATCGCAGCGTTTTTATTTTACTTCTCCATCTTTAGAACAATTAAAACAAGAAACTGAAGAACTAAGTGATGAATTGAAAGAAGGTATGCAGGATGCTGTGGAAAAAGCGATAAAACTGCAGGAGGATATGAAAGAAGCACAGAAAAAATTATTAGATGATAAGCAGTTAGAATGGGAAGACAAACAGTTTATTGATAAGATATTGGAAGACCAGAAAGCACTTGAGCAACAAGTAGAGGAACTCAAACAGAAATATGTGGAGAATGTTTCCAAACAGGATGAATTCAAGGATATTAAGAAAGAAACTTTGGAGAAATATAAAGAATTGTTTGAAAAGTTTGAACAGCTGATACCGCAGGAACTGAAAAACCTGTATGAAGAGTTACAAAAACTGATGGATAAGAACCTGAAGAATGAAATTCAAAATGAACTGGAGAAATTTAGTCAGTCAGAAAAAGACTTAGAAAAAGAACTGGATCGGATGCTGGAGTTATATAAAAGACTGGAGTTTGAGCAAAAAACAGACGAGATCATTGAGGAATTAGAGGAAATGGCAGAAAAACAGGAAAAATTGAGCGAAAAAGATCCCAATGGAAGTGAGGAAAAAGAAAAGCTGCAAAAGGAACAGGAAAAGCTGAAAGATGATTTCTCAGATCTTCAGGAAGAGATCGACGATCTCGAGAAACTGAATGAGGAGTTAGAAAATCCAAATGAAATGGATAATACAGACGAGGAGCAGGAAGAAATAAAAAGCGACCAGGAGCAGAGTCTGGAGGAAATGGAGCAGGGAAAAATGAAAAAAGCCTCCAAAAGCCAGAAAAAGGCAGCTGGCAAAATGAAAGAATTAGCTGAGAAAATGAAATCCATGAAAATGAGCATGGAAATGAAAAGCCTTGAGATCAACTATGAAAAATTAAGAAGGATACTGGAAAATCTGATGTATGTGTCATTTGAACAGGAGAAATTAATAGATGAATTAGCTTCTGTAAATACCAATAATCCTCAATATATTGATTTAGCAAATCAGCAAAAAAAGCTGAAAGACGATATGCGGATGATAGAGGATAGTTTGTTCGCTTTGAGCAAAGAATTACCCATGATAGCTTCCTATGTGAACAAGGAAGTCAACGATATCAATTATAATTTAGCAAGTGTTATAGACTTAATGTCTGACCGTTTTGTACCGCAAACCCGCGGAAAACAACAATATGTCATGACTTCCATTAATAATGTAGCTCTCATATTAAGTGAACTGCTGAAGCAGTTACAAGAGGAAATGACCGCAGGCACAGGAAAAACGAAAACAAATAAACCGGGTAAGAAGAAATCAGATATAGAAAGCCTGAGGCAATTGCAGGAAGGATTGAATAAGCAGATCCAGGATCTAAAGAATGGAAAACCCACGCAAAATATGAGCAAACAACTGGCTCAAATGGCTGCTAAACAGGAAATGCTCAGAAATGCACTGAGAAAGCTTGACCAGGAAAATAATAAAGATGGTTCGAGTCCTTTTGGAAACCTGAGTGAAATACAAAAATTAATGGAGGAAACTGAAAAAGATATTATTAATAAAAATATCACAGATGAAACACTCAAACGGCAGAAAGAAATAGAGGTCAGGTTGCTGGAAGCTGAAAAAGCTGAAAAGGAGCAAGGCAAGGAAGAGAAGAGGGAATCAAAATCAGCCCGTGAAATGTTTAAGCAAAAACCCCCAAGCCTCGAAGAATATATTAAAAACAAGGAAAAAGAAATAGAATTGCTACAAGATGTCCCTCCAAACCTCACACCCTATTATCGGATTAAAGTGAAGGAGTATTTCAGGATATTGTCGGAATAGATTCTAGTTGATTGTTGCTCGCTTCTCGTTTTTTGTTTCTCACAAAGGCAAAGAACGCAGTAGTTAACTGCTAACAAAGTCTCTCCAATCTTAACATCCTTAAGGTCTTTCTATCTTTAAGTCTTTCTCATCTTTACATCTTTGAAGTCTGTAAATCTTTTCATCTTTATGCTTCCGGTCTTTTGTCTTTTTCCTACCTTTGCCCATGGTACAACTCATTAAATATTCCCCAAAATGACAGAAGAAAGCAAAAAATTCATTGGGAGAGGTCTAACTTATGATGACGTTTTGGTAGTTCCAGCTTATTCCGAAGTAATGCCGAGAGAAGTAGTTACTAAAACAAAACTTACTCGGAATATTGACATAAACATTCCTTTTATTTCAGCAGCTATGGATACCGTTACCGAAACTGCCATGGCCATTGCAATTGCAAGAGAAGGTGGAATTGGAATTATTCACAAGAACATGAGTATTGCAGATCAGTCGCGCATGGTAAAAAAGGTAAAACGTTCAGAGAGCGGGATGATACAGGACCCCATCGTATTAAATAAGGACGCTACTATTGCAGATGCATTGCAATTAATGAATGAGAACTCCATTTCCGGAATTCCCATCGTGGATGATGAGAGAGTGCTGGTGGGTATACTGACAAATCGGGATATTTTCTTTGAAAAAGAATATTCCCGTAAAGTAACAGAAGTAATGACCGGATATGTCAGTTTAATTACGGCACCGGCCGGAGTGGATATAAAAGAAGCAGAGGAGATCCTTAAAAACCATAAAGTGGAAAAACTTCCTGTGGTTGATAAAGATGGAAAAATCCATGGACTTTTTACCCTTAGGGATATCAAAAAAACCAAAGACCACCCCATTGCCTGCAAAGATCAATACGGTCGATTAAGAGTGGGTGCTGCAATTGGTGTGACATCCAAGGCAATCGAACACGCAGAATCCCTTGTCAAAGCAGGAGTTGACGTTTTAAGTATAGATTCTGCTCACGGGAATTCCAAAATGGTTCTGGACCTTATAAGCGCAGTCAAAAAGAATTTTCCTGAAGTGGAATTAATGGCCGGCAATGTAGCTGTTCCGGAAGGTGCCCTGGCATTGGTAAAAGCAGGTGCAGACGGGATTAAGGTGGGTATTGGTCCCGGTTCAATTTGTACTACACGCGTAATCGCTGGAATTGGAATTCCACAGCTTACTGCAGTTTATGATTGTGCCAAAGCATTAAAGAAAAGTGGAATCCCTGTTATAGCTGATGGAGGAATAAGATATTCCGGTGATATTGTGAAGGCCATTGCTGCCGGAGCCAGCAGTATCATGGCCGGATCCTTATTTGCCGGTGTGGAAGAGGCTCCGGGAGAAACTATCATTTATGAAGGAAGAAAATTCAAACATTACCGTGGAATGGGCTCCCTTGAAGCGATGAAGAAAGGATCATCAGACCGCTATTTTCAGGATATGGAAGATGAAATAAATAAACTGGTACCGGAAGGCATCGTAGGTCGTGTCCCCTATAAAGGAACGCTTAAAGAAGTGCTTTATCAATTCATTGGTGGACTGAAAGCAGGTATGGGATATACAGGATCTTCCACTATTGAAAAACTACAGGATGCAAGCTTTATTCATATTACCCCTGCAGGTGTTCGTGAAAGCCATCCGCACGATATTATGATTACCAAAGAAGCTCCAAACTATAGTCCGAGATAATGAAAAAATAGTAACATTTTCTTTCCCTCACTGTCTCAAAAAGGATAGTGAGGATATATTTTCTAAACTCTTATTAGAACAGAAACTCGTTTATCAATATTCCTCACTAATTTTCGTGAATAAAAGAACAGCCGGGATGAAGAATATTATTCTGTTTTTTGCGGCAATAGCTATTAGTCACCATGTATTTAGTCAACTGCCCCAGCTAAAATGGTGGTTTGATATCGATGATTCTTCATTTGGTCAGTCTGTAGCTGCAGATATTGATAACGATGGCAAACTGGAATTGATATTCGGTTGTTACCGGAACGATAGCATGGTGTATGCACTGAATGCGGAGGATGGCAGCCTGTTATGGAAATACAATACGCATCCTGCCAATTTTGAAGGATGCAATGATGTAGCTCCTATAGTTTACGATGTGGATAATAATGATACACTGGATGTTATTGTGCCAAGTTCCTGCAATCCAACCACCTTTTGTTTTCACGGAGCTACCGGAAAAGTGATATGGGAAAGTCCGACAAGAGGAAGCGATTCTCCCCCGACAATTGCAGATATCGACAAAGACGGTAAAATGGAAATTCTTCATGGTGAATTTGGAGGATATGTGATTTGCCTGAATATCGAAGATGGTTCTAAAGCCTGGGAAATTCCGGTAGATTTAAATTCATGGATTCAAACGGCTCCAACCATTGTGGATCTGGATGGCGATACCTATCCGGACTTTGTTGTGGCCACATGGAATGCTGTTAATAAAGACTCAAATAAGGTTTATGGCTTTAGGGGATATGATCAAAAATTATTATGGACCTATCCTTTGACAGATGTGGTGTATCATGGAACAGCAGTTGCCGATTTGGATCATGACAATAAACCAGAGCTTGTAATCGGTGATTATAGTGGCAGAGTTACAGCCATCAATGGAGAGGATGGGTCAAAGGCATGGGAATATGTTTGCCCTGAATATTTCTATGCAGCAAGCCCGGTTTCTATTGCTGATGTGGATCATGATGGCCATTGTGAAGTCTTGTTTTCAGCCTGGTACAAAGTGTATGCTTTAACTCACGATGGTCAGTTTAAATGGGATTATGATATTCCTGATTTTGGAGGGAGCTTCAGGGGAATGGCTTTATCTGATATCGATAATGACGCGAAAGTAGATGCAGTTTTTGGCACATCAAAAGGAGATGTGATAGCACTGAAAGGAAGCAATGGAAAACTGATCTGGAAGCTGGATCTGGAGAATCATTACGGAGATACACTTAAGTTTGATCATGCTCCGCTTGTAGCAGATTTTGATGAGGATGGAATACTCGATGTTTTTATTGTGGGTGGTTTTACTAATTATCCGGCTTTTGGAAGTAATTATGGCCGCGCTTATGCTATTTCTGCCTCAAAAGGAGCCGGCCCTGACTGGCTAATGTTCCAGCATGATATCCACAGAAGGTCAAGTTTGTGTGCTGCAAGTACAGGAATTGAAAATGAAGTACCCCTAAAGAAGAGTGATATGATGCTTTATCCAAACCCATCTAAAGGAGAATTTGTGATCAGGATTTCCGGCAAAGAAGAAGGCTCTCTTTTGCTCAGTATTTTTAACATGCAAACTGAAAAAGTATATGAAAGAAAATTCACCGATATCCATGGTCAATCGGAAATACCAATCAGCTCACTGCAAGTGAGTGACGGCATTTATTTTGCACGGATAACGAGCAGTATAAAAACAGAGACAGTAAGAATGTTTATTATAAATTGAGCAATCTTTACAATTGAAAAATGAAATGGAATGCATACTAAATTAGCTTTAAACTATAAGCATAAGCAATGCTAATTTTAGTTCACTTCATTCATTATTATTAATTTCTATTGCTCATAAACATTTCTGTCATTCCATTTAATTTCATAATTTAGATGCCACGCATATTTACCCTATTAACTGATTAAAAAAAGCAAATACAGTGTTTAAGATAGAATCCAAAATCGATGTAAATTCCAGGGAGTTTAAGGAAAATAAAGAAGCATTTTTAAAACAATTAAAAGCGTATAAAAAAATTCTGAGAGAAGTTTCATACGGGGGTTCTCCAGATGCTGTAAAGAAACACAAGGAGAGAGGAAAACTTCTGGCCCGGGAACGTGTCAACAAATTAATAGATCCAAATACTCCCTTTTTGGAATTGTCTCCAATGGCAGCTTACGATCAGAAAAACAATGAATGGCCATCAGCCGGTATTGTTACCGGGATTGGTGTGATCCAGGGAAGGGAAACTGTAATTGTTGCGAACGATGCCACCGTTAAAGGAGGCACTTACATGACCTTAACCATTAAAAAGCATCTGAGGGCACAGGAAATTGCAATGGAAAATCATCTGCCTTGTGTTTACCTGGTAGATTCAGGTGGAGTTTTCCTGCCCGAACAGGATACAGTATTTCCGGACAGGGATCATTTTGGCCGATTTTTCTATAACCAGGCGCGGATGTCGGCCATGGGAATTCCGCAGGTGGCGATTGTGATGGGATCCTGCACAGCTGGAGGTGCTTATGTACCTGCCATGAGTGATGAAACCATCATTGTGAAGAAACAAGGAACTATCTTTCTGGGAGGTCCTCCGCTGGTCAAGGCAGCAACAGGCGAAGTGGTTACACCTGAAGAATTGGGAGGAGCAGATGTGCATACATCCATTTCAGGAGTTGCTGACCATTATGCTGAAAATGACATTCACGCTATACAGATATGCCGTAACATATATGAAAACCTAAATTACCCTAATAGACAGTTGTTGGATATCACTTCCATTGAAGAACCAGCTTATGATCCTGAAGAATTGTACGGACTTGCACCTGTGGATTTCAGGAAGATGGTAGACCCCAGGGAAATTATTGCACGTATAGTCGATGGATCGAAATTTCATGAGTTCAAAGAAAGATATGGAAAAACACTGATTACCGGTTTTGCACGGATCATGGGCATGCCTGTCGGAATACTGGCAAATAATGGCGTGTTGTTCAGTGAGTCTGCTTTAAAAGGAACTCACTTCATTGAATTGTGCACCGAGCGCAAGATACCCCTCTTGTTTTTGCAGAATATAACTGGTTTTATGGTAGGGAAAGATTTTGAACGCCATGGAATTGCCAAAGATGGTGCAAAGTTGGTACATGCAGTGGCAAATGCCCAGATTCCTAAATTCACCATCATTTTCGGTGGTTCCTTTGGTGCAGGGAATTACGGTATGGCTGGAAGATCCTACAGCCCCAGACTGTTGTTTATGTGGCCAAGTGCCAAAATTTCTGTCATGGGCGGCTTGCAGGCAGCCGGTGTGTTGGTTACCGTGAAAAAGGATCAATATGAATACAAAGGGAAGAAAATGCCTAAAGAGGAGATCGATAAAATGCACAATTCCATCACCGAAAAATACGATCATGAAGGTTCTGCATTTTACAGCACTTCCCGCATTTGGGATGATGGAATTATTGATCCGGTAGATACTCGTAAAATCATTGCACTGGGTATTTCCATGTCATTGAACCAGCAGTTTCCTGATCATTTGAATGGAGTGTTCAGGATGTAAGGTTGAAGTAAAAACTAAAAAGTAAAAAGTTTAAGTTTTAGGATGGGAAAATATGATAATATTGAATTTGAACAAGTTGACAGTGTGGGAACAGTCTGGCTTAACAGACCCGAAGTTCACAATGCACTAAATGCAGACCTGATCTCAGAAATCATTGAATGTTTCCTGGAAATTAATGAAATGAGCGATGTAAGGGTGATCCTGCTCAAAGGGCGAGGAAAATCATTTTGTGCCGGTGCTGATTTGAATTATATGAAAGGTATTGCAGGATTTGGTTTTGAGGAAAATTACCAGGACAGCCTTCGGCTGGCAAAATGTTTTAATGTCATTTACACCTGCATCAAACCCACTATTGCCGTAGTGCATGGTGCTGCTATTGGAGGAGCCAACGGACTTCTGTCCGCCTGTGATTTTGTGTATTGCGATAAGGAAACAAAATTTGCCTTTAGCGAAGTAAAATTAGGAATTACACCAGCCACTATTTCACCTTATGTGACAAAACGCATTGGTGAATTTGGTGCCAGGGATTTAATGATAACCGGCAGAAGATTTTTAGGTCCGGAAGCGGAGTATTATCGCCTGGTAAACAGGTCTCTTCCTTCAGAGGAATTGGAAGAATATGTAGCCAAAATTATCAGGCAATTAATGAGCAGTGGCCCGGATGCAATGGCTGCATGCAAACGATTGATTTATGATATTTCCAATGAATTGAGTTTTGAAGATTCAATTGACTACACGGCCAGAATGATTGCTGAATTAAGAGCTTCGGATGAAGGCCAGGAAGGAATGGCTTCATTTTTGGAGAAACGTAAACCGAATTGGGTGGAGGATTAACAAACTACTAGAAACTAGCAACCAGTAACAAGAATAAAATGACAAAAAGAGAAATAAAATTCAGTTTAATTTACCGCGATATGTGGCAATCCTCTGGAAAATACCAGCCCAGGGTTGACCAGTTGAAACGAATTGCCCCCGTGATTATTGATATGGGATGTTTCCAGCGCATTGAAACCAATGGAGGCGCATTCGAGCAGGTCAATTTGCTGTACGGTGAAAACCCGAATAAAGCGGTCAGGGAATGGACACAACCGTTTAATGATGTAGGTATTAAAACACATATGCTGGAAAGAGCACTGAATGGGATCAGGATGTTTCCGGTTCCACGGGATGTCAGGCAGCTGATGTATAAAGTGAAAAAAGCCCAGGGAACTGATATTGCCCGTTCATTTTGTGGCCTAAATGATCACAGGAACCTGGAATTATCCATCAAGTATGCAAAAGATGCAGGAATGATTTCGCAGGCAGCCTTGTGTATCACAAAATCGGATGTTCATACGGTTGAATACTACATGAAATTGGTGGATAAAGTAGTTGAATATGGAACAGATGAAATATGCCTCAAGGACATGGCAGGAATTGGTCGTCCTACTACTTTAGGGAAACTAACAAAAGCAATTAAAGATAAATATCCTCAATTAATCGTTCAATATCACGGTCATTCCGGCCCAGGATTTTCGGTGGCATCTATGCTGGAAGTAGCGCGTGCAGGAGCAGATTTTGTCGATGTGGCGATGGAACCACTTTCCTGGGGAATGGTTCATCCTGATGTGATCACCATTCAGCAAATGTTTATAGATGAAGGTTTCCTTGTGCCTGAAATTAATATGAAGGCTTACATGGAGGCACGTGCACTTACACAAGAGTTTATTGACGATTTCCTTGGACTTTACATTGATCCCAAAAATAGCAGAATGTCATCACTATTAGTGCAGTCTGGATTACCCGGAGGTATGATGGGTTCCCTAATGGCTGACTTGAAAGGAATGCAAACTGCTATTAACCTGAGCCTGAAATCACAAGGCAAAGATGAACTGAATGAAGATGAACTGCTGGTCAGGATGTTCGAAGAAACAGCTTATATTTGGCCAAAACTGGGGAATCCTCCATTGGTCACTCCTTTTAGTCAGTACGTTAAAAATACAGCCCTGATGAATGTCTTTCAGATGGCAAAAGGGGAGAAGCGCTTTTCCATGATTGATAAAAATACCTGGGATATGATTTTAGGAAAATCCGGTACTCTTCCGGGAACACTGGCTCCTGAAATAATTGATCTTGCCAAAGAAAAAGGATTTGAATTCTATACCGGTATTCCCCAGGATGCCTATCCGGATGTATTGGATAAATACAGGAAGGAAATGGACGAATTAGGTTGGGAACATGGACAGGATGATGAAGAATTATTTGAATTTGCCATGCATGAAGTCCAGTATCGAGAATATAAATCAGGAGAAGCAAAAAAACGTTTTGAAGCGGATGTAATAAAATTAAGATCAGAAAAAGAAAATAAAAATGTGGTTTCGATGAATACAAAACAAGCACCAAACAGAGGGTCATATAGTAAAGAAGAAGCAAGCCTGAATGAAGCTATTGCCGGATTTCTTTTATACTCATTAAATCAAAAAGGATCCACATACAAACCCACGGATACCATCTGGAATACGATTGGATTCTGGAGACAGATCAATTCAATAGAAGTGAAACATGGGGAGGACATCTATCATGTTGACCTGCAGCAAAAAGGCCAAACTGATTATGAGTTGTTTATTCAGAATGAAATATTTATGGTCAAATTGATTGATATTTCTGATACAGAAATCGATTTTTCTATAGGAGACAAAAAACACTTTGCTGCCTTTAGTTTATGTGAAGATGGAACCAAAGTGATCATCAATAATAAGGAGTTTTGTTTTAGCAGGGAAGATTTATTGGCATCTGAACTATCTGAGGCAAGTATGGAAAGCAGCCTGGATTCTGAAGCTAATGTAATTATCGCACCCATCCCCGGAAAGGTTTTTAAACTGAATGTAAAAGTCGGTGATGAAGTGAAAAAAGGAGATGTGGTAGTTGTGCTTGATGCAATGAAAATGGAGAATAACATCGAAACAAAAATTGCTGGTAAGATCAAGGAAGTGAAAGTCGCACTAAATGAAATGATCGATAGTGGGCAGGTAATGGTGGTACTTGAGTAGTGTTTTTCAATATAAGAACCAGATTGCTGTAATTGATTTCATATTATTTCTCTTTAATTTTTATGTTATTAATTCTTGCGAAAGAAGTACAAAAGCTTTACTGGTATTATTATTAGGGTAATTTATGATTTCTGAGTATTTTTTTCGGAAGTTTGTGTGATAAAAAGCCATTTTTACTATTATTTTATACAAAATGAATCATCGAATATATAGAATTGTTTTTATTGTCCTTCTGATTGTAATTTCATTCTTAAATCATACCTGTTTATTGTCTCAAAGTTTTCGATCTGGTGATACTATTCATGCCCATATTGATGTAGATAGTGCGTTCACAATCATTGACTTAAATGCTAATAATCCGGCTTTCATTCTTCTGGATGTCAGAACGCCCGGGGAGTATGATGTTTACCATTTGTGGAATGGCGTCTTGCTTGATTATAATTCCTCCGGCTTCGACAGCATGTTGAATACACTGGATAAGAATAAAATATACCTGATATATTGTGCATCCGGGGGAAGAAGTGCCAATGCATTTAACTTAATGAAAACCAAAGAGTTTAAATTCATCTACAACATGTTGGGTGGAATCTCAGCCTGGAATTTAGCCGGATATCCTACTACAGATTTGATCAAGCCTGTTTTCATGCCGGTTTCAGATACATTGCTTCAATTTGATTCTACAATTATTGGCAGTGCCGATACTATCCCGGTCACCCTCACAAACTTCGGAAATGGATTGTTAATATTAAATGGGCTGACAGGCATTTCAGGCAGTGACTTTGAAACGGATTTTATTCCGGGTACCAACTTATCGGGATTATATGATTATTCCTTTCATATCATCTACAAACCAAGTGACCAAATTCCTGATTCGATAGTCATCAAAGTGACCAGCAATGGGGGAGATCAGGACTTTGTTTTAAAAGGCTCTGATAAAACATCTTCTTTTGAGGAAACGGATCATTCTCAAAACTCTATTTTCCCCAATCCAGCATCGGGTGTTTTTTATGTGAAAGGGAAAAATATTCAGCAGCTGGAAGTGTATTCATTAAATGGTCGTAAAATGCTTTTAAAGAAGATGGACTTCGGTTCTGGCAATGTGAATAAAATTGACCTAAGCAATTTGGCAAAAGGGAGTTATATTATTGTGATTAAAGGTGATATACATGATGATATCTACACTATAATTCTAAATTAATTTGTAACAAAAAATTAAAAAAGATTAACATGTACCTAACAGAAGAACATGAATTAATAAGAAATACAGTAAGAGATTTTGCTGAAAGAGAAATTAAACCAAGGGCCCAGGAACTGGATGAAAAAGCAGAATTTTCTATTGAGTTAACAAACATGATCGGTGAACTTGGCTTGTTTGGCATGTATGTGCCTGAACAATACGGAGGACAGGGACTTGATACTTTATCCTATATCATTGCTGTTGAAGAGATCGCGCGTGTTGATGGCAGCCAGGCAGCTACACTTGCTGCTCATAATTCTCTGGGCATTGGTCCGTTGTATAATTATGGCAACGAGGAACAAAAAATGCAATATATTCCACCATTATGCACAGGTAAAGCATTGTGGGGTTTCGGATTAACAGAGCCTGACGCCGGTTCGGATTCCAGGGGCTCTAAAACCAGGGCAGTAAAAGACGGAAAAGAATGGGTGATCAATGGATCAAAAATTTTTATTACCAATGCTTCTTCTGAAATTTCAATTGGTTCTACGGTCCAAACTGTTACCTCGGTAAATGATAAAGGAGATAAGGAGTTTACCAACTTCATAGTTCCCCAAAAAACAGCAGGTTTTAAAGCTGTCTCCATGCATGGAAAAATGATGTGGCGGGCATCAGATACAGCTGAACTCTATTTTGATGATTGCCGTGTTCCGGAAAAAAATATGCTGGGTAAAATGGGTGAAGGTTCAAAAATTATGTTGGATACCCTTGATGCCGGTAGATTATCCATTGCTGCCATGGGTCTTGGATGTGCCCAGGGTGCTTACGAGCAGGCTATGGCATACGCAAAAGAGAGAAAACAATTTGGCAAACCGATAATCAAATTCCAGGTGACGGCATTTAAGCTGGCAGATATGGCTGTGAAAATCGAGCATGCCCGTTCATTGCTCTACCAGGCTTGCTGGCTGAAAGACACTGGAAAACCTTATGCGATGTTTGCTGCCATGGCAAAGCTAAATTGTTCTGAAGTAGCCAAGCAGGTGGCAGATGAAGCCGTTCAAATACATGGCGGTTACGGCCTCATGAAAGATTATCCCGTTGAAAGGTTTTATCGTGATCAACGACTGCTGCAAATAGGGGAAGGCACTTCAGAAATCCAAAGACTGGTGATTAGTCGTTATATTGGATGTTAGCACAGGCTGCTTTCTATTTAATGCATGACTAAACCTCTGTCGTTTGAAGGAATTCGGCTTATTCTTTGACTGAGATTGCAGCTAAGGTTTTCAGGAACTTTATATCATTAAAAAGAGGTAGGAAAATATGAATTCCATCGCATGTCAATTTCAACATATTTAGTTTATTAATGAGTATTTTAAAAAAAATCAGGTTAACAGATTGCCCTCGTGATGCCATGCAGGGTATCAGGGAATTCATTCCGACAGGAAAAAAAGTACAGTACCTGAACAGCCTGTTGAAAGTGGGTTTTGATATCCTTGACTTTGGCAGTTTTGTATCTCCAAAAGCGATTCCGCAGTTAAGTGATACAGCGGATGTACTCAGACAGCTTGATTTATCCAATACAGATTCCAAACTTCTAGCAGTGATCGGGAATATGAAAGGAGCTGAAATTGCATGCCAATTTGATGAAATATCCTACCTGGGATTTCCTTTCTCTATATCAGATAATTTCTTAAGGTTAAATATTAATTCAAGCATCGAAAGTGCATTTGATATGTGCAGGCAAATGCTGGAAAAATGTGATACATGTAATAAAACCCTTATGATTTACATTTCCATGGGTTTTGGAAATCCATACAATGAACCATGGAGTGTCCAATTGTTGGCTGAATGGGTGAATAAACTAAAAAAAGCGGGTGCTGTTGAAATAAACTTGTCAGATACAATTGGTTTAGCAACAAAGGAATCCATTACCAATGTGTTCAATGCATGCAATGAGTTTGTACAGGATATGAATTTAGGTTTACATTTACATTCTCGTTCTGATGATTGGTTTGAAAAGATTGATGCTGCTTATGACAATGCTTGTAATTGTTTTGATGCGGTACTCACCGGGCAGGGTGGATGTCCCATGACCGGTTACGAACTGGTCGGGAATATTCAAATGTCGAAACTGATCAGTCATTTCGAAGAAAAAGGACTAGACTTAAATATCAATAATGACGCATTGAGAGCATCTATTCAGATTGCTGAAGGGATTTTCTAAAGAGGATCATTTTCAGAATTACATTCCCCTTCTAAATTGTTTATTCACTGATGATATTTCAGGAATAGATCTTTTCTTAAACCATAATTCTGAGCAGGTAGAATTTCACTAAGGGATAGGCTTAAATAATAGATAGTCAGGAACTTATATATCTGACTCGCCTTAATTAAAATCTTTAATAAGTAGAACTTATTAATGTGAACCCATCTTATTTAGTTAATTTTGAACCGATAAAAATCAAATTCAATACATGAGAATTTCATTGCCAAAACTGCTTTTTGCACTGATCATCCTTCTTTTTGCTCTTTATGGATCTTTTTTTATTAAAAAAACATCCTTTTTTCAAAACGGGAAACATTATTACTGCCTTTTTGATGATGCCATGATCTCCATGACCTATGCGAAAAATGCGGTAAACGGCTATGGATTGAATTGGGCGAAATTCGGAGAACCTGTGGAAGGATTCACCCATCCCCTGTGGACTTTTATGATGATCCCCATTCAGTTAATTCCTGTCGGGATAGAAATGAAAAGCCTGTTTGTGCAGCTCATATCCTTGCTATTGCTAGTATTTACCCTGATTTATATCAAAAAACTGACTCAACTTTTAGTGAACAATGCAAGAAGCTATATTTGGTTAATCCCGGTATTATTAACAGCCTCCTATTACC
>JADHTG010000071.1 GCA_016776505.1 Bacteroidota bacterium | reverse complement strand
GAATGGGAAAGCTAATGGTACATCATCTTTGAACTTAAAATCAATGAAATAGCATGCTATTACTTCATGATTATAAGCCCAAATCTAATACACCATTAGTTTTCTGTGAGTTAAATCTTATCCCGAACTCAGGTTAATAACGCCATCAAACTTTATTTTTCAAAATAGATGAAAGCAGGAAATAAAAATTCTCTTTATGAGAAACATCGGAAAACAATAAATATGAAACATAATATTTCACAAGAGCTAATCTGTAAAAGTAGATTTCTTATATTTGCATATACATCGGATTGTTTCATCTAATAAATAACAATTCATTCCTATTTTCGTTTAATAATAAGCTTAATAGAAATACATATTTATGGATTTACTCGACCAGGAATTAGACACTTCTGAAGACCAGGATTTCAAACATGTCGCCATTGCCGGTAATATAGGATCAGGAAAAACAACCCTTACCGAGTTATTGGCCAAGCATTACCAATGGGAACCTCATTTTGAAGAAGTAGAAAACAATCCTTACATTGATGAGTTCTATAAGGATATGAGGACATGGTCCTTTCATATGCAGATTTACTACCTGAATATTAGATTTCAACAAATCATGGAAATCAGAGAAGGGAGTAAAACAGTTATTCAGGACCGGACTATCTATGAAGATGCTTATATTTTTGCACCCAATCTGCATAGCATGGGTTTAATGAGTAAACGTGATTTTGAGAATTATCTGAACCTATTTGAAACGATTGAAAGATACGTGACCCCGCCTGATCTATTAATTTATTTAAGAGGCACTCTTCCTGCCCTTGTAAACCAGATTCAAAGAAGAGGGAGAGAATTTGAAGATTCTTTGAGGTTGGATTACCTCAAAAAGCTGAACGAAAGGTATGAAGCATGGATTAAGGATTTCAGAAAAACGAAAAACTCCAAAATCATGATCATTGATATTGATAAATATAATTTTGCTGACAATCCTGAAGATTTAGGGGAAATCATTGATAAGATTAATGTAGAGAGGTTAGGATTATTTAATATTACTTAACAGTTAAGCATGATTAGAAATACCATTTGCCTGTTAATCCTTCCTTTTTTTCTCATTATCAACCCTCCACCTAATTATGCTCAAAAAGGGCATTATATTTTTCCGTACAGCCTTTACCAATACAGTAGTATCAGCAACAGAGACGATTATTTCACCAGGGATAATCTGTTGAATTTTGAAAATACCTATCACTTCTCCTTTGGAATTCAATATATCAATAATTCGACCGATATTTTCGGCATTGAAACAGGCTTAAAATATAGTATAAGCGGACAAAAATACAGCGGGCATATTAGCTATGATGCAAACACCAAATCAGACACCCAATTGGACTATAATTCAGAAGTGATCATGAAATTTGTTCACGTTCCTTTTTTATTTAGATTTAACAGCCCGCTTGATGAGGATCGTGTATTTCTGACTATTGCAGCCGGTTTCCAGGCCGACATCCTGCATAAAACAGATGTAATAACCAATCCTGCCCCAGAAATTCCTTCTGGTGGGGAATTGGATTACAACAATTTGTTTTCCTCATTAAACATCAGTTTTGTTTCAAATGCCATGTTTACTTTTAGCATAACAGAAAAAATGCAGGCTTCGTTGGGTTTCCAGATGGCAAGGTCAATAGGTGATGCTGAAAATAAACAATTTGAATTCGACAAAACAATTCATCCAGTTGAATACTATTTCCCGGTGAGTACAAAAAAAGAAGAACGCAAAGTAATTGATCCTAACAGTGGAGGTGGCAGGCCTTCCTCGAAAATCACTAACTATGGTTTATTGTTTGGCCTGGCATATCTAATAAAATCATAAGTGTTTTAACATTTAGTTATGGCAGATAATCCAATTAAGCTTTCCGTTGTCATTATCACCAGAAACGAGGAGCGAAATATTGAAAGATGCCTTCAAAGTGTCCAGGATATTTCAGATGAAACTGTTGTAGTTGACTCCTTTTCAAGTGACAGAACTGAAGAAATATGCTCAGGATATGCCGTAAAATTCTTTAAAAATGAATTCAAAGGTCATATAGAACAAAAGAACTATGCACTATCCCAGGCAAAGTATAATCATGTGCTGGCGTTGGATGCAGATGAAAGCCTTTCCACAAAACTGATTGAAAATCTTCAAAAGGTAAAATCAAACTTTTCTTATGATGGTTATTATTTAAACAGGTTAACTAATTATTGCGGAAAATGGATCAGGCACTCCGGTTGGTATCCGGATCGTAAATTAAGGCTGTTTGATAAATCAAAAGGGAGATGGACCGGAGAAAATCCACATGACAGATTTGAATTATTCCAGGATTATAAGAGCTCCCGCCTCGGTGGAGATCTGCTGCATTATTCATTCTACAACATAGACCAGCACCTGGATACAATCAAAAAATTTACAACAATTGCTGCAGAGGCAAAATTTCGAAAAGAATCTAGAGCATCCTGTTTTGATTTAATTATCAGGCCCATCTGGAAATTCAGTCGCAACTACTTTTTCAGGCTCGGTTTCCTGGATGGATATTACGGTTTAGTTGTTTGTGTTTTGTCATCCTACGCCACTTTCATTAGATATGCCAAACTTAAACAGCTTCATAAAATGAGCCATCTTGAAAAAAATTGAGGAAATATATCCACTTTATAAGCAGCATTCTGGAATATCAATTGATAGTCGCCAGGAAGTAACTGATACTATTTTCTTTTCAATTCATGGAGAACATTTTGACGGAAACCAATTCGCACTTAATGCCATTGAAAAAGGGGCAGCATTTGCTATTGTGGATGATGCGAGCTTGCCAGAACATCCCCAGCTTATTCGTGTTGAAAATAGCCTAAAATGCTTGCAGGAATTAGCCAGCTGGCATAGGAAACAATTGAAAATACCCATTATTGCAATTGGAGGTTCAAACGGGAAAACCACAACAAAAGAACTGATCTCATCTGTTTTAAGAAAAAAATATCCTGTTTATGCGACCCTGGGTAATTTCAATAATCATATCGGTCTTCCATTAAGCGTTCTGCAGATTGATCCAAAACACGAAATTGCCATACTTGAGATCGGTGCCAATCATTTGGGTGAAAACAAGCTATTAATAGAAAATTGTCAACCTACTCATGGGATAGTTACAAATATAGGAAAAGATCATTTAGGTGAGTTTAATGGTTGGGATGGAATTATCAAAGCCTACAAAGAATTCATTGACTTCTTTAATCAAAATGAAAATTTGACATTTTTCCTCAATACGGATGATCCCCAGTTAACGCGTCTAACACTCACTGAGAATTTTATTTCATACAGTTGCAAAGACCAGGTAGAAACCTCCTATTCAGCAAAATTGATAGATAACAGTCTTTTTTGTAAAATTCTATTGACAAAAAATAAAGAAAGAAAGAAATACAAGATCCACTCCCAATTGTTTGGATCCTATAATATCTATAATATGCTAGCTGCCTGGGCGATTGGAGATCATTTTAAAGTGCCACCAGAGAAAATAAAGGAAGCAATTGAATCCTATTATCCACAAAACAACCGTTCTCAAATACTGAAATGGAAAAGCAATACCATCATAATGGATGCATATAATTCCAATCCATCCAGCCTGATGCTTGCACTGAAAGATTTTGGAAATCTGTCAATTAATAACAAAACTATTATCTTTGGAGACATGCATGAATTAGGCACTTACAGCAAGATGGAACATAAAAATATTGTGAACCAGCTGAATCAGTACCAGTTTGCTCATGTTTTACTTGTTGGGAAGCAATTTACTGAAGCATCTAATAAGGATGATTACAAGTGTTTTACAGATGTATTTGCATTGAAGAAATGGATTAAAAATCAAATTTTCAAAGATGCATTTATTCTTTTGAAAGGTTCAAGAAGTGAAAAACTTGAATTGGCATTTGAAGGGATTTTATAAATTTTTATGCTTACAAGGAAGCTATTTTTCATACTGATTTTATTTTTGATCGCTACTTCATTTTGTGCGATATCAAAAGTTGATCCCAGGCCTTACCAGTATGGGAATTACTACCTTTCTAAAAAAGAAATCCTGGATGATGCAAAATTGAAGCTTATAATCAGGCATGCAGGATTCAAAAAAAATGATAAAATAGCTGATATTGGTTCAGAAAATGGTTATGTAGCAGCTATTCTTTCCATGTTTTATGAAAATCTTTCATTTCATCTGGAAGATATCAACCCGGCCACCTTAAATGAAAAAGAATTTAACAAGGTAAAAACCTATTATGAAAAATTAGGAGGAAATGTTTTCAATTCTGATTTTAAATTACAAATTGGTGCTCAATGCAATACAAGATTAACAAACAATTTTTTCGACCATATTATGCTCAATGATGTTATCCACCAAGCATATTTTCCCAATAAGCTTTTAGATGACATCCGAAAGAAATTAAAAGCTGACGGGCGCTTAATGATCGGGCAATACGAACACAATGGTATCAGCAAGAAAAACCTGCTATTTTTTACCAATAGGAATGGATTTCAACTGATTAAAAAATACCAGGAATCAAATTACAATCTGTTTATCTTTATAAAATCATCAAATTATACAGAAGAGGTTCTCAATATGCATACTGCTGCTATTACAGGAAACAATAAAGTTTTGGCTGATTATATTCAGTCTGACAGAAACAATATCAATCTAGCCGATGAACTAGGATTTTCGCCCCTTTTATATGCTGCCAAATATGGGCATTTAAGCAGCGTAATGCTCCTGGTTAAACAAGATGCCGATGTCAATTTTCAAAGTAATATATACCCGGTAAATGCCTTGCTTCTTGCTATCAGAAATGATCATTACGAAATCGTTAAATACTTGTTGGAAAATGATGCAGACCTTAATCAGACTTTTAATGGAAAATCTGCTTTGATGATAGCTGCTGAAAATGGCAATATTGAAATAGTTAATTTACTTGTTATATATTTAGCCAATATTCGGTATCATTTTGAAGGTAGAGATGTGTTATATTATGCAGTACTAAGTGGTAACCTGGATCTTGTCAAATATTTTTTTAAGATATCAAAAGTAAAAGTCAATAAAAAAGATGATGAAGGCCGCACACTCCTGTCCTATGCTGCAACATCCAGTAATCCGGAAATTATCAGGTATTTAATTGAAGACAAAAATGCCAAAAAGAATTCCACGGATAAATGGGGAAATAAACCCTCTGACTATATCTGGAATGAAGATGTTGCTAAATATTTACATAGATATCCAGCTGGATTATAAATTCCTATTCCCCTTATGAATATAGAACATAGAAGTCATTTTTCAAACTTAATTTCACTTGCCTATGCAGATGGCAAAATCGTGGAAGACGAACTGAAGTTATTGTCCTCTATCGGTAAAATCCTGGGATTATCTGATGAAGAAATCCATGCCAGGATCTCTCATCCGCAGGATTATGAGTTTGTCATTCCAGAATCAGCCAGTGAGCGTTATAACCAACTATACGAATTAATTACTATGATAATGATAGATGGGGAGGTGCATGCAAAAGAAGTAATTCTGTTGAAAAAATACGCTCATAAACTGGGATTTTCTGAAATGATCGTAGACAATGTAGCGGATAAAATTCGTGAATATCTTAAAAAAGGATTTACTGCTAATACCATTTCTGAAGAGCTTCCAAATCTTATTTCAAAATTCTGATCCGGATGTTTACAAGAATTGTAAAATACTTTGATAAAAAAGGTTGGAAGTACCAGTTAGAATCAGAAATGACCCGGGTTGTATTTGGAATACAGGCGAATCATGCCAACATAGATTGCATAGCGGATGTCAGGAATGAAAATAATCAGTTTATTTTTCTTTCAATATGCAATTGCAGTGCGTTTCCTGACAAATATGATGATATTGTTGAGTTTATTACGCGGGCAAATTATGGATTGATCAATGGTAGTTTTGAATTCGATTTTAAAAATGGAGTAACTCGCTTTAAGACCACCGTTTTATACGAAGATGCAAAAAACATTTCGGATGCAATTCTCGACAAATACATCATCACCAATCTTTTTACGATGGATCTTTATATACCGGGTATTATGAGCATTATTTATGGGGATAACACAGCCTATAAAGCCATCCAGGAAATTGAAGGTGTTAAAGGACTTAATTTTAATTAAAGTCAGGTAGGACGGGTTTCACCTCCCCGGCTACCTGGTCCATACTGTTTCTGATCTCTTTTCTCAGCTTAAATAATGCTTTTATTTGAGTTTTCAATTGGCCACGGCTAAATGAATAACGCCAACGGGCAATAAGTTTTTTTGCATGGATAAAATAAGAAAATGCAAATAATCCGCTTAGTGGCAAACTGATTATATAACCCAATCGAATGAACGGATCTTTTATAAAAACACAGAAAAGAATAATAAAGACAAGATAAAAAATAAGGAAAGTAATCAGGCCCAATACATATCTGAAAGAACTTAAAAATTGCTCATCTTTTACTTTCCTGGTTAATAAAACTGGTATTTTGTATGGCAGGTAATTATTGATAATACCATACACATGCAGGGGAAAAAACAGCAATTGCAACAAACTTCTAAACACAAGTCCTAGGAAAGAATAGGATTCCTTTTTGAACAACCAGTCTCTTAACCTGAGTTTTTTCAGACCTGTAACATATTTTTTTACCTGAATGTCCAAATCTTTAATTCCTTCCGGATGTTTTTCTGCATAAGCATCCAGCATGGCGATCATGGATTTATCACAAATAAACTTTCCGGGCTGATTTGATGAATTCATTTTGAGTTGGTCTCCTAACCTGTCACGGTAGATATCTTTTAGTGAAAGGTAGGATTCATAATATTCCTCTGACTGAATATCTATCATCACTTTAGAAAGTTTTTCAGCAATTCTCATTTTCAGTTCATTCATCCCTTTTTGGGGATTTTCCTTATAGCTGTCGTAAAAATCAGAAACATTTATCGGCTTTCCATAATGAATAAATAAGTCACTTCTGAATTTGTGATAATGTGAATAATCCAGGCCAACGGGTATTATTTGTATACCCAGTTTAAAATCAGTGCTTGCCTCAGCCTGAAAAGCTATCCGGCATATTCCTTTCTGAAGAGGTCGTAATCTCCTGAAACCTGCATGATTGCCTTCAGGAAGCAGTGTCAGGCGTTTGTTTTTTCGAAGTATCTCGACAGTTTTATCAAACACCTTTTGATTTTTCTGTAATTCAGATGCCCCATCACGTATCCTGTAAATGGGTAGTATTTTCATAAAATACAGAATACTGGCTATTTTCTTTTTCCTGAAAATATCAGAACGGGCTAAAAAAACAGTGGATCCTTTCAGATTATTCACGACCGCTAATGCATCCATTAAGGCATTTTGATGATTGGGTGCCATGATGACGGCAGCATCCTTTGGCACATTGTGTTTGTTGAAGGATACCACTTTTTTATAAAATACCAGATTTCCTAGAAAGTTATACGCTTTCAATAAAAAATAACCAAAGGAAAAATTTTCAACATTGTGAAAGGCCATATTGATCTATTATTAATTGGATTAAACCATTTCATTGATTAAATCTTGCTTTTGACCAAACAAATGCAATAGACAAACCTGCCAGGATATGCCAGATACCCCACCAGGCTGTTATAAATGCCATTCCACCAATTAAAAGATCAGGCGGAAAAATCTTTTCATTAAACAATAACACCAAACCTAAGCCGGAATTCTGAATACCAGTTTCAATGGTGATGGATCTTCGATCCAGCTTTGGGAGTTTGAAAAGTGAAGCTATTGAATATCCGGTAGATAAAGCAAAGAAATTGTGAATGAATACCAGGACGAAAACATATTTAATATAAGTAACAAAGTACTCTTTATTATTCAGAAAAGAAACAATAATGATGGCCGAGAAGAATAAGATGGAAAATATCTTCATTGGTTTTACAATTTTCAATGTGAGCTTTGGAAATTTCCATTTAAATAAAATGCCCAGCAAAACCGGAAGTCCAAGAATCAGAAAGACTGTAATGAACACCTGATCAAGGGGAATATCTAATGGTCTCACTAAATCAGTTCCCACTTTTGCCAGGAACTTCGTATACATACGTCCCCAAAACATGAAATTAAGAGGTGTTAAAAATAAAGAGGCAACGGTAGCAAAGGCAGTTAAACTAACAGATAATGCAATGTTTCCTTTTGCCAGTGAAGAGATAAAATTAGAAATATTTCCTCCGGGGCATGCAGCCACCAGTATCATCCCCAATGCAACTGTGGGAGTTATCCATTTATGCAATAATACAGCAACCAGAAATGTTACCACAGGAAGCAGTAAAAACTGGGAGATAATACCTACTATGGCAGATTTTGGGTTTTTAAATATATTCTTAAAATCTTCTATCTTTATTTCAAGGGCCACTCCAAACATTATGAAGGCCAGGGTAATGTTCAGTACAAGTAATCCACCCTGGTTGAAGTTTAATCGGATTCCGTCAAGTTGTTGTAATGTTTCTTGCATATTATTTTTTTATGGAGTGCATGAATGGATAGGCAAAACATAGTCCTTCAAAATTACAAAAATCAATTGGAGTAGCTTTAAATATTTAGATAAAAGCATATTAAAAAACAGAAATTTTACGGCTGTATTTGAGGATGGCATATTTTGTGAGAAACTTATTAAACTAAGGAATTAAATATGATGTGTATTGTATTTTTTTAGTCAATTTCGTGTTTTGAATCAAATATGAACTAATGAAGAAAATCCTGTCTTTGCTCCTCATTTTTTTACCCCTGACCATTTTTTCACAAACAGATCCAGTGAAAAAGTCCACGAGTAAATACAAGCTTGGAATTAATATTGGAACTGTCTGGGAATGCGATGATGTCAGGTGGGAATCCGGAAGTGGATGGGGAATCACCCTCGAAAGAGTTCTAAATCCTTATGAGAATGCTTTTCTTCATTTTTCATTAAGAGGGAGATTCCTGAAGGGGGAAAGCATTGGCATAGACTGGCAGCCGGATTCTGGTCTTGCTAATAATCAGACATTGAATGATCCGCTCAAGCCCCAGCTAAACTATCAGGACGGGATAGGATTTGTTTATCAGAATCATTTTACTGAATTCACGGAATGGACACTGGAAGGAATCATTGGTTTTAATAAATTAAAACAAAATCACCGCATTGATTTTTACCTATTTGGAGGAATTGGCAGCACTAATTATTATTCTTATACCAATCAATTAGATGGCACAGCCAGTCCCTATGACTATCTTTCCATCAATTCAACTGATAAAAAAGGCATATTACAGGAATTGGACGATCTGAGAGACCATTCTTTTGAGACTCCTTCTTTTGGTCGCAACGGACATGAAGTAGTTTTTACTCCCAGTCTTGGACTTGGACTGGGATATATGATATCTGACAATATATCGATTGGATTTGAGCATAAGGTTTCATTTCCCCGAACGGATCTATTTGACGGACAACAGTGGAATCATCTCAGCCTGCCAACAGGCGATAATGACATTTACCATTATACTTCATTTGGTTTCAATTTATATTTTGGAATTAAAGAAAAGGAGAAAAAACAAGAAAAACCAAAAACAGGCACATACAAACCGGTTAAAAATACCAGACCGGAAATCATTATTAATCAGCCGGACAGAGATCCTCATTACAGCGATAATTGTGAAGCGGATATCATAGCAACCATTAAAGGAATTGAAGAAAAGGCAAATATCAGGGTATATAAAAATGGAGCTCTCATTCCTGCTGCGGAATACGATTTCTTTGAAACATCTCACAAACTTTACATCAGGCAAAACCTGGATGGGGATACTAAATTCAGAATATTTGCCTATAACTCAAATGGAAACACTGACAAAGAACTTGAAATTACATGTGAAGAGATTGCAGAACGGCCCACAGTTCATATAATTAAACCATCTCAAAATAATACCACAGCTGCAGATTGCCTGGCTAATATTGTTGCAACAACAAGCCATATCAGCAATAAGAACCAGATCAAGATCAGCCTGAATGGACAATTATTATCAGCAGCTGATTTCGCATTTAGCAGTCTTAGCCAGGAAATATCCCTCAATAGAAAGATAAATGACAGAAGCCTGTTTATTATTGTTGTTACGAATGATTATGCTAGCGCTACAGATCGTATCACCATTAATTGTGGTCCGCAGGGCACAGCTCCCGAAATCCATATCATCCAAAGCAACAGCAAGAATATTAATTTGACCAGCTGTAAATCCTTTATTGAAGCAAGGATCCATCATATGGAAAGCAAATATGGAATAACGGTCAGAGAAAATGGGAATAAATTATCATCCGCTTATTTTGAATACGATCCAAGGACCAAAAAATTTGCATTCAATAAAGAGTATTCTAATCGAGCATTGATTTCAATTACTGCTCAAAATGAATATGGATCTGCAACAAAAGAATTGAGCTTTATCTGTACACCAGTCAAGGAAGAAGATAAAAAACCGCAGGTAATTATTACAAAGCCTTTGTCAGATCCGCATCAAACAGAAGAATATCTAGCAGATATTACAGCTACTGTACTTCATATTAAAAGCAAATCAGCAATTTCGATAACTGAAAATGGTATAACCATTTCTTCCTCCTACTATAAATACGATCATGTTAACAAGCGACTGACATTAGAAAAAGCGATAAGCAACAAGTCCACTTTTGTTATTACTGCCCGGAATAATGCCGGAAGCGCCTCAGGGCAAGTGACAATCATTGGATTTACTAAAGTTAAACTGCCTGAGATACGGATACTATCACCAAATACAAATCCTTATAATACGAAGAATTGTTCTGGAGTTTTAATTGCAAGCATTAATAACATTGCTTCAAAATCCGAAATAAGCCTGGTTGAAAATGGTCGTGAAGTGTCCTCCAGCAAATTCAATTTTCAGCCAGCAAATCAACGCTTTACGTATAATTATACCGCCGACAATAAATTATCCATAGAAATCAAGGCAGTCAATAAAGCTGGAAGTGCTTCAAGCACTGTGACCATCATTTGCCAGAAAGAGCCTCCTCCCCCACCTCCCAAATTATACAAGCCTGAAATTTCCATTACTTTGCCAAAAACTGATCCCTTTCTTTCGGTTGATTGCAAAGCCAACATTAAAGCCAGAATCCTCCATATTACCTCAGTAGCTCAAGTAAGTATCTCGGAAAACGGAAGCACATTAGCCTCCACTTATTATACTTATAATGTGCAAAGTCAGGAATTAGTGATCAATAAATCAATCACTAAAGCCAGTACTTATAAAATAAGTGCAAATAACAAAAGTGGAACTGCATCAAAAAGCATTACTATTGATTGCGAACCCTTAAAAAAACCTGTTATCAGCATCCTGAATCCTAAAATCAGCCCTTCAGTAGCAATTGATTGCAAGATGAAATTGACAGCTAAATTTGAGAACATTGATTCAAAGGATCAAATTCGTGTTTTAGAAAATGGGAAAGATGTTGAAAAAAGTAGTTACAGCTGGAATCCAACCTACAAAACAATCAATCTGTCTAAAAAGATTGAAGAAAATAGTCTGTTCAAGATTACGGCAAGCAATAAAGCTGGAAGTGTATCCTCGCAGGTTGAATTCAAGTGCAGCCCGACTTTGCCTCCTACGGTGAAAATCACATCGCCTGCAATCAGTCCTTTCATCACTCAGAACTGTAAAGTTGAAATAATAGCCATCACTTCTCAGATTAAAACAAAATCACAGATTAAAATCAGGGAGAACGATGCATTAATTGGAGGGGAATCATTTTCATTCAATGCCTCTACCCAAACTATCAAGATCACTACGACAATAGTCAGGGAATCAAACTTCAGGATTACGGTATCCAATGAAAAAGGAAGCAGTCAGGCAGATGTGTTGATCAAATGTGAGAAAGCAGTTTCAAAACCTAAGGTCATCATTAAAAAGCCAGCTCAAAACCCTGTTAGCATAAGCACTGAGAAACTCCAGGTCATTGCAACTGTATTAAACATCAGTACTAAGTCTCAGATAAATATTACACTCAACGGAAAAACAATTGCACCATCAAGCTATAATTTCATTGCTTTTACCAAAGAACTTAAAATGAATTTAAGCATTCAACAAAATTCAACACTAATTATCAAAGCAACTAATAAAGCCGGAAGTGCAAGTGGCAGCTTGAATATCATTTATAATGTCGTAAAAAATCCTCCTGTTATCACCATCCTTTCACCCACTCAAAATCCACACAATTCCACAAGTTGCATGGCTGATATTACAGCTAAAATTGAGAATATAAGCGGATTGGAAAATATCAGCGTATTAGAAAATGGAAATCCGATGCACAGCGACTTTTATTCATGGAATGCAGGAAGCAAACAATTAAGGATACAACAGGATGTAGAAACCAAGTCAGATTTTACCATTACGGCATCAAATATAGATGGAACAGACTCTAAAACAGTTAGCGTCAAATGCGTCAGACCATAAAAAAAAAGCTGCCCTTTTGAGACAGCCTTTCTGATTCATTTTATTTGAGGATTAGAGCAAGCATTAGCTGACCATTACTTGCTTAATCATGAAGCATTTCAACAGGAGCCAATTCTTCTGCAGAATCCTCTACAACAGTCATCTCATCTATCAGATTATAGGCTTCTGCGTATTTTTCAATCACAAATAAAACATACCTGATGTCTACATTGATGGTGCGCTGCAATTCAGGTTCAAAAGCAATATCTCCACTCATCGCTTCCCAATTGCCGTCAAATGCAAGACCCACCAGGTGTCCGTTTGCATCCAATACAGGACTACCCGAGTTACCACCTGTGATATCATGATTTGTAAGAAAACAAACCCTCATTGTTTTATTTCCCTTGCTATCGACCTGGCCATAACGACCAAAATCCTTTAATTCATACAACTCTTTTAGTTTTTCATCCACTTCAAACTCCCAGTTATCATCATCTTCCTTCTGCATGATTCCTTCCATAGTTGTGTAATAATTAAAATGAACTGCATCTGCAGGATAATAATCCTGGACCGTTCCATAGGTCAACCTCAGGGTGAAGTTTGCATCCGGATAATAGTTTTTATCAGGATTCATTTCTCTCAAACCAGCAATAAAGAGCCTTTCAGCATTCATCTTTTTGATTATTGCTTCTTCAGCAGATCGTCCTAATTCAAGATATCTATCCAGAAAAGCCAGCATTAATTGGAAAACCGGATCCTTATCCAAAACTTTCTTTGAAGGAGAGACCAAAAACAATTCCATTTTTGACTGAGATGAAAGAATGGATTTAGCAAAAACATAATCAGTCAGCCTGTTGTAGTTGCCTTTAAACTTGGTCAACAGCTTTAGAAAGTATTCCGGTTGAAATTCTCTCCCCACATCCGCATGATACATTTCCAGCATGGAGGCAAAAAGTTTTTTATCGATGGGAAGATAATAATCCTTAAAATAATCTGGTAATGAACCACTTATTGCTTTGGCAGTTTGGTTTACTTTCTCTGTTTCGATTTCACTTTCTGATAATACCCTGTGCAAAGTCCGGAAACGATTTGCCATTCCTATTATATCAGGACCACGGAAAATAGCTTCAAAAAAGTATTGTTTCGGAATTTCATATGGATCAAGTACATCATAGGCTTCTTTAATGTCTGAAATCACATTTCCATATATCCTGATGCTTTCATCATTCTTTTGGACCCAATCCTGAAAGTCCTTTTCAATAAGCACTTTCTTATCGTACACATGAAGCCTTTTTAATCCCTTTGATTGACCCTGAAAATATTTCCAATAATTTGCAGTGCGAGCATATTTTGATGCATATTGAATCCTGACAGCATCACTGGCATCCATTTCCTCACGCATAATGTCAAGCTTTTTGGTTCGTATTTTCACTATAGTTGGATTTTTTAACTCCAGTGCTGTTTGAATTCCAAATGAAGTTAAATACCTTTCAGTTCGTCCGGGATTTCCCATGATCATAGCAAAATCCCCTTTATCAACACCTTTAATGGAAATGGGCAGGTAATGTTTAGGAGCCATGGGGATGTTTTCTTTAGCATATTTCGCTGGTTTCCCATCCGGACCTGCATACACACGAAATAGGGAAAAATCGCCTGTATGCCTTGGCCACATCCAATTATCCGTGTCAGCACCAAATTTACCTATGGAGGATGGAGGAGCTCCAACCAACCTGACATCAGTATACACTTCATAAACCACAAGATAATACTCGTTTCCTGCAAAGAAACTTTCTACACTGGCTTTTATATAAGATGCATCCTCTGCTTCATTCACAATAGCTGCTGTGGCCGCAGAAATATTCGCATTTCTGGCTGAATCGGTCATTCCCGGATGCACATTCTCCAAAACTGATCCTGTCACATCTTCCATTCTCACCAGAAACTTGACAGACAGACCCGGATTAGCTAACTCATCATCCCTGGTCCTGGCCCAAAAACCATCCTTCAGATAGTTGTGTTCCGTTGTACTATGAGATTGAATTCGTCCAAAACCACAATGATGGTTTGTTAACAGCAATCCTTCAGGGGAAATCATTTCACCTGTGCATCCTCCTCCGAAAATGACAATGGCATCCTTCAAACTCGAATTATTGATATGGTATATGTCTTCAGCACTAAGCTTCAGTCCCATTTCTTTCATTTTTTCAATATTCTTATTCAAAAGCAATGGAATCCACATTCCCTCGTCAGGACCTGGTGATGCAAAAACGCTGATTAATAATGACATTGACAAAACAAATAACAAACTCTTTTTCATGTTCTAATTACATTTAATTATTAAAAATTTGATCGCAAAAATAAGGAAAACAATAGGACTTATATTCCTTTCAAGCCATACAGAATGATAATAATGGACAAATCTATATCTATAAAATAATTTATTGATATATTGCGAGTAAGTTTAGTGAATAAGTAATTTCGACTGCTAAATCAAGAATTATGTCAGGTCACAGTAAATGGTCAACCATAAAAAGAAGAAAGGGCGCAAAAGATGCTGCACGATCAAAAGTTTTTTCAAAACTCATTAAGGAAATACAGGTAGCTGTGAAACTTGGCGGAAGTGACCCGGATTCAAATCCCCGTTTGCGAATTGCAATTCAAAATGGCAAATCAGAAAATCTTCCTAAAGACAATGTAGAAAGAGCGATCAAAAAAGCTTCAGGGGATGATTCCACGATTTATGAAGAAATCAACTATGAAGGCTATGCGCCACATGGTATTGCCATTTTTATCGAATGCACAACTGATAATAAGATGAGGACTGTGGCAGGTGTTAGATCCTGTTTTAATAAGTTTAATGGAAGTCTTGGGAAAACAGGTTCACTTGAGTATTTATTCGATCAAAAAGGTATTTTCACATTTAGTTGTGAAGGCTTGGATTTAGAAGAAATTGAATTGGAATTAATCGATGCCGGTGCTGAAGATATCGAAGAGGATGACAATTATTTAACTGTTAGCTGTATGCGTGAAGATTTTGGCAATATGCAGAAAAAAATGGATGAATTAAACATTGAAGTGGAGAATGCAGGATTAAAAAGGATTCCTAATAATACAAAAATAATCACTTTGGATGAGTTTAATTCTGTTATGAAACTAATCGAACTACTCGAAGAAGTGGATGATGTTCAAAACGTGTATCATAATATTGAATTGACAGAAGAAATAATGGCCAGTATGGAATAGGCGTTTTATTCTTGTTTTATTAATTGTGAATGGATTTATTTACCATCATAGTCATAGGAATCGTCTTATCCATAGATTCATTTGCTGTTTCTGCAGTGGATGGATTTTCTTTTCAGCACCTGGATAAAAAATTTGGATTAAAAATCGCCTTTACCTTTGTTTTTTTTCAAACACTTATGCCCTTCCTGGGCTGGCTGATTGGCTCCGGTATTGAAGAGCAAATAAAATCTCTTGACCATTGGCTCGCATTCTTTTTACTTGCTTTTCTGGGTGTAAAAATGATTATAGAAGGAATTGTTAAAAAAACAGATATTAAAATACAATCAGTAATTTCTGGCTATCAAATTGCTTTACAAGGAATTGCTACAAGCATAGATGCATTCGTTGTTGGAATTAGCTTAGCCTTCCTGGATATCTCCATAATTAAAGTATTGGTAATAATCGCATTATTTACACTGATTTT